>JAVHPV010000218.1:0-2038 GCA_036170775.1 Gallionella sp.
TCTTTCACTCATCATGTTGTGCTCGTCTCTGGTTTTTAACCGACCCAAGTCTAATGGCTTAGGGGGTATTTCTATTGGGGGAGAAAGGGAACATTATCAATTGGGGCTCACAGGCTTTGCTAAATACAAGCGCGATTGCGATAATCCGCACATAATTTTTCCGTTTCTAGGTCTGCACAAATGAGCGAATTACAAACGGCGTTGTTGGCAATCGGCTTGGGGGTCATCGTGGTGATCTATCTGGCGGGGTGGTGGCAGCAGCGTCAATATCGTCGTAAATATGGCGCAGTGTTCAAGGCGCAACAAGGTGACGCGTTGTATCAGGCATCTGCTCCCGCAACGCTTGCCGAAGAAGTCGCCATTCCTACTGCGCCCCCGACTGCTGCTCCATTAGAGCCTGTTACGCATCATCCTATTGCGCTGGATGAAGTTGTTGTTGAGGACGCACCGCTTGATGCACCCAAGGTTGAACTTGCGCCACCTGTCTTGGCTGAGGTGGAGGAGGTGAGTCAGCCGATGCGCTTGGATGAATCGTGTGCATTGTTAGATGTGCGCAGCGATTTCATTATCGAATTGAAGTTCGCCGAGCCTAGCCCCGCAGCGGTGCTGGATGGCTTTTGGCAGCGCAAGTTTGATTTTGGTAAACCTGTGCAAGTGTGTGGACTGACCCTACAAACGCAACAATGGGAACGTGCTATCGCGGAGAGCCAAACTTTATATACGCACGCCAAGCTTTCTTTGCAGTTGGTGGATCGCGGTGGGGCAATTAGTCAGGCCAAATTGGCAGATTTTCGTGACCTTGTATTAGGGATTGCCAAACAAATCAAGGCGGAGAATAGTGTCCCTGCGGTAGAAAACACCCATGCCGAGGCACTTAAATTGGATGCTTGGTGTGCCAGTGTTGATCAAATGGTGGGGGTAAATCTGATCCCACCTGGTGATCGTATCTTGCACGGACAGCGGCTAGAGCAGGCGGTGAATTTGTTTGGTTTAACGCTACAATCGGATGGCGCGTTTCATGCTTTGAACGCACAAGGGCATAGTCTCTTTACCTTAATCAATCAAGATACTAAGCCGTTTCAACATCACACTCTCGAAAATTGCCGCGTGTCGGGCGTGACCTTGCTGTTAGATGTGCCGCGTGTGGAATCTCCTGCACAACAATTTGACCAGATGATGCGTGTAGCTCATGCGCTGGCGAAAGAGTTGCAGGTGAATGTGGTGGACGATCAGCGTGTCTTGTTGAGCGAGGCGGGGATTGCCTTGATTCGTGCGCAGATTGTCGAGGTGGAAAGCAAAATGATGATTAACGGCATCATGCCCGGCAGTGCACAAGCACGGCGGTTATTCTCTTGATGGGCGCGGCAAGTCGTATCGCGCAACTGCGCGCTGAAATCGAGCAGCACAATCTGCGCTATTACGTGCAGGATGATCCGACTATTCCTGATGCGGAATACGACAAGCTGTTCCGCGAACTGCAAACCTTAGAAGCGCAACATCCTGAGTTGGCGAGTCCGACTTCGCCGACGCAGCGAGTGGGCGGTGCGCCGCTCAAAACTTTTAGCGAGGTGCAGCATCGCACCCCGATGCTTTCTCTGAATAATGCCTTTAGTGAAGAGGAGGTGCGTGCTTTCGACGCTCGCGTTCGTGAAGCCTTGGGCGTGGCAGAGGTGGAATATGCGGTTGAGCCTAAGTTTGATGGTTTGGCAATTACGCTGAGTTACCAAGAAAGCGTGTTCGTACAAGGTGCGACGCGCGGTGACGGCAGCGTAGGCGAAGACGTGAGCGAGAATCTGCGCACTGTGCAGGCTATTCCCTTGCGCTTGCCCGTATCCCACTTGGCGATTGAAGTGCGCGGCGAGGTGTTGATGTTCAAGGCGGATTTTGCGCGGCTTAACCAAATGCAGCGCGACAAAGGTGACAAGGAATTCGCCAATCCACGCAATGCGGCAGCGGGTTCATTGCGGCAGTTCGATTCGCGCATCACTGCCAGTCGCCGTTTAAGTTTCTTCGCTTATGGGCTGGGTGAGGCAACAGG
>JAVHPV010000219.1:0-5805 GCA_036170775.1 Gallionella sp.
CTGTAAAAAAAGCTGTCGTTAAGCCTAAGACTTCTGGAATTTTGAAGGCGTAGTTTTACTTCGCAAGGGGCGGCGTGGCTTCCGCCCTGTTTTATCCTATCTCATCGCTATCCAAATCGAAGA
Organism: Gallionella sp.; assembly: GCA_036170775.1. Classification (GTDB taxonomy): domain Bacteria; phylum Pseudomonadota; class Gammaproteobacteria; order Burkholderiales; family Gallionellaceae; genus Gallionella. Next base: position 124 of record JAVHPV010000219.1, read on the forward strand.
TTTACTGCCTCTGAATACTTCGCATCGGAGTCGCGCAACAAGTGTGCAACAACGCCTGCGACGTAACCCGATATATTGAGTTACGTCGGTCGGCCTTCAAAGCGAGTCGCTGTCTTGCTTAGTGAATCAGGAAGATGGTTGCCAATCCCAAGAAGATAAAGAATCCGCCGCTGTCGGTGATGGCGGTAATCATCACGCTTGCGCCAACGGCTGGGTCGCGTCCCAGTTTTTGCATGGTGAGCGGTATCATCATGCCGACGATTGCCCCCACCAACAGATTGAGTAGCATGGCACTGGTCATTACCACGCCGAGGGCGATGCTGTGATACAGGAAATAAGCAAATAGCCCCGCAACACCGCCCCATACCACGCCATTCAGTCCGCTAATCATCAGCTCTTTGATTAGCAAACGTTGCGCGTTGACTTGGGTAATTTGCCCCAAGGCTAAAGAGCGAATGATGATGGTGGTGGTTTGATTGGCTGAGTTACCTGCGATGCCTGCCACGATGGGCATGAGTGTGGCGAGCGCGACATATTTTTCGATAGTGCCTTCAAATTCACCGATCACGCGCGAGGCGAAAAATGCTGTGCAAAGATTTAATGCTAGCCATAGCCAGCGGTTTTGCGCGCTTTTCCACACGGGCGCAAAAATATCTTCCTCTTCACGCAAACCTGCTTGATTGAGGATGTCTGTGTCCGATTCGGTGCGGATGAAGTCGAGTACTACGTTCACCGTGACACGCCCCACCAGCTTATGTTCTTCATCCACTACGGGAGCCGAGACGAGGTCATAACGCTCGAATGATTGCGCGGCTTGTTCGGCTTTTTCGTCGGGATGCAGTTGGATGGTGTCTTTCAACATCAAACTGGCGACGATCGTTTCAGGCTCATTCACGACGATCAAATTGATCGGCAAGACCCCTTTGAAATGGTCGTCTCGATCCACCACAAATACTTGGTCGGTATGGTCGGGGAGTTCATCGAAACGGCGCAGGTAACGTGACACTACTTCTAGCGTGACATCTTCACGCACATGAATCATGCTGAAGTCCATCAATGCACCGACGGAATCTTCTGAGTAACTCATCGCCGCGCGCAATTGTTCACGTTCTTCAATAGAGAGCGACTTGAACACATCGCGCATCACGTTGTGCGGAAGATCGGGTGCTAAGTCGGCGATCTCATCGGTATCCAGTTGCTCGGCTGCTTCGCGCAGCTCTTGGCGGCTCATGGTGGCAATAAGTGATTCACGTACTGCATCGGAAACTTCGATCAGGATGTCGCCATCACGATCCGATTTGACCATCTCCCATACCATCAAGCGTTGCTCAATCGGCAGAGCTTCGAGAATGTAGGCGATGTCGGCAGAGTGCAGAGTGTCGAGTTTGCGTTGCAACTCGGCAAGATTCTGCTTGTGTACTAAGGTGTCAACCAGTGTGTGTCGTTCGGCACGCGGCAGTTCTTGGTTGTGTACCACCGCTTCTAATAAGGCGTGTTTATGCAGCAGCGATTCCACCTGTTTTAGATGATCCTGCACATTCTCGGTGTAGTGATGTTCTGGATTGCTGTCTGTCATGGCGCGTACCCTATGAATCGCGCGCTATTGTAAAGAAAAGCCTGTCTGACCGCTTAGTCTATTTCGGCTATTTAGGGAATATCGGCAGCGTTCATGCGATTCAGAATGATGGCCGTTTTGCGATTCAGCCCGCTCGCTTCACGATGCCTATCGTAGTAGCGTGGATTGGGTACCATGGCAGCGAGTTTGGCGGCCTGTATGGCGGAGAGTTGTGCCGCACTAACGTGGTAATAATGGCGCGCGGCAGCTTCCGCACCAAACACGCCATTGCCCCATTCAATCACGTTGAGGTAAATCTCAAGAATGCGTTGCTTGTCCATCACCGTTTCTAGCATGACGGTGATGATCGCTTCTTCGCCCTTGCGCCATGGGGTACGTTTAGTGGAGAGGAATAGATTTTTAGCGAGTTGTTGGCTGATGGTAGAACCGCCTGCGACGATTTTGCCTTTCTTCAAATTTTTTTCGTAGGCTTTTTGGATGCCTTCCCAGTCGAAGCCTTCATGGTCAACGAACTTGGCATCTTCTGAGGCGATCAGTGCACGTTTGAGATGGTTGGAAATTTTGGCATAAGGCATCCACTGATGTTGCAGCTCCGCTTCAGGGTTGCTGTCCTGCATGACTTCCAGACGTGTTTCCATAAAGGCACTGCTGGCGGGATTAAATTTAATCCACCAGCAGACATGCGCAAACAGCCACACTTGATACAACAGGATGAGCGCGCAACTATAGGCGATGCTGCGCCACAACCAGCCCCACAGTTTGCTCATCATGCTGTGCGCAATGCGGCAATGACAGGGGCGGTAGCAGGGCGCACCCCGCGCCAGAGATAAAAAGACTCGGCGGCTTGTTCTACCAACATGCCCAAGCCATCGGCGAATGATATTTTTTGTGCTTGGGCGAACCGCATAAACGGCGTTTCTCGCCCGTACATCATGTCATAGGCGAGCGCGTTGGGCGCAAAAGTGATGAGCGGGAGCGTGGGCATTTCATCGGACAAGCCGCTGGAAGTGGCGTTGATGATGACATCAATTGGCGTGTTGTCTTGATAGCCGACGACCACCAGCATTTTCTTATTGGCACTTAAACGTGCCGCTAATAATTCGGCTTTTTCCTTAGTGCGGTTTTCGATGGTGAGGCGCACACCTGCTTGTAACAGGGGTTGGGCTACGCCATAAGCTGCACCGCCCGCCCCCAGCAATAGCACCTGTTTATTCTCTAGTTGAATGCCAATGTTTTGTGCGATGTCGCGCACCAGTCCCGTGCCATCGGTATTGTCGCCGCGTATGACCTCACCATTAAAGCTCAAGGTGTTGACGGCTTGTGCGGCGCGTGCACGCTCACTGAGTTCAGTCGCGAGATTGAATGCCTCGAACTTGAATGGCACGGTGACATTGCAGCCCTTGTATCCCGCCTCGCGCAATCTTTGTATGGTCGCAGCAAAACCATCTAAGGGAGATTCAATGGCTGCATAACGGATGTCTTGCCCCGTCTGTGCCGCGAACATCTGGTGAATCAATGGTGATTTGCTATGTGAAATGGGATGGCCGATGACGGCGTAGCGATCAGTCATAGTGTGCAATGGGTATAAAAAGTGGGCGGATTATAACGGCTGCCCGCGTTTTATCAGAGCCACACTTAAGCCGATTGCCGCCATTGCCCACACGATCGCCGCACCACTCGGCCAATCGAATTTTGCGGAGAGTAACAAGCCCAGCGCGTAACCTGTGATGCCGATCAATGCTGCATACGCATGGCGATGTTGCGTGACGCGATGTGTGGCGAGGGCGGGGACGATTAAACTGGCGAATACTAGGTACACGCCGACCAGTTGCACGGAGGCCGTCACGGCTAGTGCGAACAGCGTGTAGAAGCCAAACGGATGCTGGTTAAGTTTGCGCCACTGTGCCAGAACCAATAGTGCTGCTGTGAGCGCGGCGGTGGCGATCAACTGTGTGTTGCTCACCCATAAAATTTGCCCAACCAACAAATCTTTGAGATGTTCACCAGCATGGACATCATGGCTCATCAGCAAGATGCCCGCGCTGGCAGCGAGCACAAAGGTTAGACCGATACAGGCTTCCTTTACCTCGGGTAGGCGTAGCTCTATCCAACTCAGTACTGCTGCGCCGCACAGCGCGCTGGCGGCGGCGATGAGTTGTACCAGTAACGGTTGCTCGGTGAGATTGAGTAGCCCCGCTGTAATCACCCCCAAGCCTGCTATTTGGGCAACGGCGAGATCGGCAAAGATTACTCCACGCGCCAATACTTTCATGCCAAACGGGATATGTGTGGCGAGCACCAGTAAACCCGCAATAAGGGCAGGCAGCAAGATGTCGAGTTCAATGCCGTTCATTTCAGCCCCGCTAATAAGCGCGCCACGGTATCGTCGAACAAGCTGTACAAATTACTCGCCGCATCGCTCCCGCCCACGGTGTAGGGGATTTCTACGATATTCAGATGAGTGCGTTGTGCAATCCATTGTGAAGGCCGCGCATCTTGGTAGGCGGCGCGTAGCACCATGCGGGCAGGGTGTTGTTGCAGTTGTGCGACCACTTCGCCCAGATGCGCCGCACTGGGTTCCATGCCAGGCTTGGGCTCTAGGGCAACGACTTGACGCATGCCCAACCAATTATTCAGGTAAGGAAAACCTTGATGCTGTACGACGATGGACACCCCCTTGAGCGGGGCAGCTTGCTTTTCCCATTTGCTGATTGCGGTGCGCCACTGTTCGTTAAAAGTAGCGTGTTGTTGCTGATAGAACGCCGTGTTAGCAGGGTCGAGTTGTCTTAAGCGTTGACTTAATGCCTCAGCAATCGGCAAGAAATTGCGTGCGTCAGTTTGTATGTGTGGATTGCCTTGCGCGTGTACATCACCATCGGCGCGATCTAAGCGGCTGGGCATTTCTAACATATTGACCGCACGCGCTGCCTCAAAATAACCGTTGCTATTGGGTTGTATCGCGCTGTTGCCTGATTCGCGTAGTACCACAGGTAACCAACCTGTTTCTAATTCTGCCCCCGTGCAGACCAGCAAATTAGCGCGACGCGCTTTGGCGATGAGGCTGGGGCGGGCTTCCACGCGATGCGGGTCTTGCAATGCCCCTGTGGCGGTGTAGACACTGACTTTGTCACCGCCCAATTCTTGGGTGAGAGCCGCCCATTCGGGTTCGCAGGCGAAAACGTTGAGGGTGGCGTGCGCGTGGCTACTGAGGAGCAACAGTAGCGCAACGTAAATAATTTTTTTCATGGTGTGATGCCTTTTTATTTTGTGGTGTGTTTTGTGGACAAGTATTTTTAGTATTGGTGCGCGCCATGTGCGCCCAAGCTCATGATGTATTGCACAAACAACTGGCTGTCGGGCAAGCCTTGCCGCGAATCATCACGTGCCAGTTGCAGGCGCAGACGCGAAAATTCGCTGGGGCTGTAGTCCAACATCCAAGTCGTGCGTGTTGGATTAAAGGCGTAGTTGCGAATGACGTTGCCGACATTCAGCGCACCGACTGTCGCCGTCCCAGCATCAAGGCGGTCATAGCGCAGCCCTGTGCGCCAATGTGGCATGAATTGATAAACGCTTTGCAGATACCAACCGCTTTGTGTCTGGCTAAACGCATCGATGAGGTTCGCCCCCGCCGTATCGTAAGTCAGCCAACCACTTTCTTTGCGCCGAAAATACTCACCTTGTATCTTCAAGTAACGTTGAGCAGTGTTGCCGTTTGGCGCATATTTCCAGATGAAATCCATACCTGTGGTTTGGCTATCACCACTGAAACTGTTGGTGACACCGCCCACAGTGCCGAGTGCATCTGGCACACCTGTGCTAATGCGATTCTCCGCACGCGTTTGATGTAAGGAAGCCCCCACCCGCCAGCTGTGTTCGATACCGATGTCATCGCCAATGTGGGCAAACACTACACCCGACCCCGAGCCATTTTTTACACGGTCAGAACCAGGGAAGCCGCGCCCGCGTCCCAATTCTGTACCCAGCTCAATGAAGGTATCGGTGGGGGCTAGCCACTTCATTTGTAAGCCATCTTCGCCTAACTGATTGTTCCATAGGCTGGCATACACCAGCGGTTGATCGACGAAATCCCAAGCATGGGCATGTTG
>JAVHPV010000219.1:5905-9764 GCA_036170775.1 Gallionella sp.
CCCGCCAAGATCAGCGAAATGGCGGGGTTGAATGCGCCTTCACCACCTGTGCTGGTAACCGTAGCGGGCGTGGTAGGGGCGGTTGGTGCTTGAGCTTGCAAGGTAACAGTGGCAGTCTGTTGGCGGGTGGCTTCCGCCGTTTGCAGGCGTTGTTCGAGTTGCGTGATGCGTTGTTCGTAACTTTGTTTCAATTGTTGAATTTGCTCACGGATGGCTTGCAAATCGGCATCACTCGCCGCCTGTGCGTGCAAGGGATGGACTAACAGCGCGGCAATCGCCACGCTCAAATAGGTTTTCTTGAGCATTTGTACCCCACAAAAAATCGTAAATTGTTGCGTAGCGCAAGCACTCGGGTGCATCACTGAATGTGCGACTAACGAAATTTGAAGTTAAACCAAAATAGTTTTACAGGTTTGTAGGAGCTCGATTTGTCGAGCGATTAGGCTTGTATCATCGCTCGATAAATCGAGCTCCTACAAAATAACTCGCCTAATGAATGATCTAGGTTAAGCGGAGTAGGGTGGGGCGCGCGCTGCAAAGGCGGTAAAAGGGGAGGTGCTGAAGCCGTAAAAAATTGCACTAATCAAATCGCTGGTTTGTTTAACGGCGGTGAAAGGCGCGCTGTGGCTACTGAGTGTGCCGCCCAGTTGTGCATAGCTGGCGCAGAGTTCGCAGAGCTTGTCGTGTGGCAGCGATTGATCGGATTGTTGCTGTTCTGTGAGGCTGTGCGCAATGCCATGCGTTAACCCGCCCAACTGCGCTAACAGCAGGGCAAAGATCAGCAGTAAACGCAGGGCAAAGGAACGTTGCATGGCGCGCATTGTAGTGGAAAAAATAAGTTACTCGCTTTCCAAGCGGTCAGAAGCGGTAAATGCCCAAGTACGCGTGATGGTGAGTATGTCTATATCTTTGGTGATGTCCGGCGGTAGCGGCGAGTAAGGGGCGGCGAGTTTGACGATGCGCATCGCGGCCGCATCCAAGATGCGCTGTCCTGAAGAGCGACTTACCTCAATGCTCTCAATGCTGCCATCGGCTTTGATGGAAACACTGAGTTGCAATTTCCCATAAATTTGCTTGCGGCGTGCTTCTTCGGGGTAGTTTAAATTACCGATGCGCTCTACTTTGACGCGCCAATCTTCAATGTATTGGGCAAAGCGATATTCTTGAGTGCGCGCACCAATGAATTTACGTCGTGGCAAACGCTGGTAGGCATCCATATCTTTGCTAATTTGCGCTTCCAGTCGAGCAATTTCTAGCGAGCGTTGTACCAAATCATCGCCACTATTTTGGTCTTGGACGGTATCTTTTTTCGGCAGGGGTTGAGCCACGCTGTAATTGCTTTTTAGCCGAGTCATCATGCGTTTGGTTTCTTGTTCCAATTGCGCTGAGGATTTGGCTTTTTGTTCTGGCGCAAACTCAGTATCGTCTTTGAGCGTAGGGAGTGGACTCTTGGCTTGGCGATCTTCAGCCGTGTTGCCACCGCCATCCAAATTGGCTTGAGCTAGTGCATCCGCTTTGGCAGGTTTGGTTTTGGATTTGCTGTTGACCAACACCACTTGTAAGGGCTGCATGGCATTCGTCACAGTGTGTGGGTCGGGCAGCACCAAAGCGACACCGAACAAGCCAAACGCATGAAACGCGATGGACAGCAACATCGCGGCAGACAAACGTGTGGCTAGTTTGGCTAACAAGCCGCTGGCTCCTCGGTGGAAACATTGCTGACGTTCGCAGGCTCTTCAATTTTTCCGATGAAGCGCGTGTGAATATTGAGGTCAAGCAAATCAAGCTCGGTGATGGCGAGTTGCACGCGAGTATTGGTGGCAATGTCAGCAGGCAATGAGTGGGCTTTGAAGACCAGCGGCAGGTTGTCTACGCGCACCAAGTTTTCACGGATCACTTGTGCCGCGATGACTAATTCAGCGTCATGTGCTGCTTGTTCCTGTTGCAGCCAACGCATACACCAGTAGCGTTCCATGCTGCGCTGGAAGTCGTTGTAAATGCCGTACATGGTGTCAAAGTCGCGCATAACGGTGTATAGCGCGGGGTCGTTTTTGGCATAGACCGCCTCTTCTCCGCGCAGCATGGCGATGATCTGACGTTGGTTGACCATGTCCACATAGCGACGCAGCGGTGAACTTGACCACATGTACTGTGCCACGCCTAAGCCTTGATGTGGTGCGGCGATGGTGCTCATCTTGACCTTGCCATTTTGCTGGGTGCGGTAGATGCCCGCAAAGCCATGTTCGGCGAGATGCTTGCCCCATTCGCAATTGACCAAAATCATCAGCTCGGAAACGACTTTGTCGATCGGAGAGCCACGTCGTCGCTGCGTGATGCTGACTCGTCCATCGACAATGCTGAAGTTGTAGTCCATCTGCTGGATATTGTTGTCGGAAGCCTTGCCGCGTGCGGTTTCGAGCTGTTGTGCGACATCCCACAATAAACGCAACTCAGGTGCGTAAGCGTAGTCCAGTTTGCCGGCCGCCAGTGTTGCTTCATTGAACAAGGGCTCTAAGGTGTCGTGGCGCAAATTGGCGGCGATATGCACACGCTCCACGCGGCTTTGGTAACTCAAAATAGCCAGAGACGCTGCGTCAACTTCAATATACATAGACAAGGCAGGGCATACGCTATCGGCATTCAACGTAAATGCTTGCACCACACTGTCAGGTAACATGGTGATTTTGTTGCCAGGCATATAGACGGTAGAGAGGCGTTCAGCGGCGAGTTTATCGCCGTCTGAATCACGCAATATGCCTAATGCAGGGGCGGCTATGTGTACCCCAATACGCCAGTTGCCATGCGCTAGTTTTTCTACGGAAAAGGCATCGTCAATTTCCGTGGTGGTGGCATCGTCTATGCTAAAAGCATTCGATGCACCCATCGGCAACTCATCCCAAGTGCTGAGCGTAATGGACGGGAAGTCCGTGCCTTTAGGGAAGTTCTCAACTAGGAATTTCTGTAAGTGATAATCCTCCGTTGCGGGCAGTGCACCACAGCGGTGTAAGAGGTGTGCTGCGGATAGATGGGTCGCCGCACACGCCGCTTCTAACGCCTTGACTTCAAGGGTGTTGCGATCAGGCTTATACAGCAACATTGCCAGATGGTTTTGCAATTCGGCTGGCATATCGAAGCGACTCAGTGACTCGGTGTAATGGGTTTGCAAGGCGAGTTGCTGGCGACGTTTTTCTGCTCCTGCTAAAGCGGCTTTTAGTACATCAGGAGGTGCAGCGCGATAGCGTCCTTTGCCTTTTTTGTGGAAATAAATGGGCGCATGATGCAGTCGTATCAAAGTCGCCGCTGCTTCTAGCGAATTTGGCGTATGCCCAAAATATTCAGCCGCAATCTGTTCCGAGCCAAATTCATCGGACGGACAACATTCCCATAAAAAATCCACTTCGATGGTTTCTGCCAATGCTTCTGCTTGCGGCAAAAATTCTGCGAGACTGGGCTGATTGAATTGCAGCATCACATTGCTTGCTTTGACCTTGCTGCGCTTGCCTGACAGGCTTTCAACTTGGAGCGAGGTGGTGTTGTCCGTCATCACACTGGCGACTTTGAAACTACCGTCTTCTTCGTAAAGGATATTCATGGGGAGAGGCTGAAAAATTTGGCGCGGATTATAACAGCACCCCTCGAAAAACTGAGCGCGCTACTTTTTCGTTGCCCTCTTTTTGCCCAATACAGGCAATAAAAAAGCCGACCGAAGTCGGCTTCGTGTGTGACAGGCTAAAAATTATTTTTGCGACAGTACCCAAGTCACAAGAGTTTTGATGCTTTCATCGCTGACGTTCTTACCTGTAGCGGGCATAGCCATAGAACCAAACGAACCAGAGCCACCTTTGCGAACTTTAGCTTC
>JAVHPV010000220.1:0-2027 GCA_036170775.1 Gallionella sp.
CGCCGATTGGCGCGTACCGCCCGTGGTTTGCTCTGCCAATTTAAGAATATCCTGCATCACTGAAGACACCTCACCCGCCATGTCGGTCTGCACTTGGGTAGACACCGAGATACTGTTAATCAAAGCCGCCAACTTGTTCGAGACTTGTTCAATTTCTTGCAACGATTGTCCCGCCACTTCAGACAGTTTTGCCCCTTCCACCACCCCTTGCGTACTCTTTTCCATCGCCGCTACCGCATCGAAGGTATCGCTTTGAATAGTCTTCACCAAGGCACCGATTTGTTTGGTCGCCTCGGCAGAACGTTCCGCCAGTCGCTGCACCTCTTCCGCCACCACCGAGAAGCCTCGTCCCGCCTCACCCGCCGAGGCCGCTTGGATAGCCGCGTTCAACGCCAACACGTTGGTCTGCTCGGTAATATCGGAGATCAAATCCACGATTTCGCCAATTTCCTGCGAGCTTTCACCCAAGCGTTTAATCCGTTTTGAAGTTTCTTGAATCTGCTCACGAATGCCATCCATACCTGCGATGGTGTTGCGCACCGCTTGCGCACCTTGCGTGGTCGCCGCCAAAGTATGCCGCCCCACTTCGGTGGCTTGCGAAGCCGCCGCATCCACCTCTTGAATCGACTTGGACATCAGTTCAACGGATTCACCTGCATACTGAATCTCTTGTGTTTGCTTGTGTGTTGAGTCCAATAAACCTTGCGAAACTTGCTCGGTGATTTTAGTCGCCTCACTCATTTGCTCCGCCGCACCAGCTACCCGCGACACCAGCTTACGCAACTCTTCCGTGGTGTAGTTAACTGAGTCGGCAATCGCCCCGGTAATGTCTTCCGTCACCGTCGCCTTAATCGTCAAGTCACCATCCGCCAAATCGCTCAGCTCATTCATCAGACGCAAAATTGCCGCTTGGTTTTGCTTGTTAGCTTTTTCCGCATCAGCAGCACGCTACCGTGCGTTCGCCAAAAACACCTGTGAAAGCAAACCCAGCAAGGCCAACAAGGTCAGCGCAGCAACAATCAACAGATAGGAAGTCCAACGACCTTGCAACGAGTCTTCATACGCCTGATTCAGCTCCTGCGCACCCGTCACAAACGGTCCCCTGTGTGTGGCACTGACCGAATTAAAATAGTTCTTAGAAGCACGGATCGCGCCAAATAATGCTTGTGCCTGACTAATCACGCCGTAAACAGAATTTTTGTATGACTCGAATAAATCATTGACTTTAGCAACGGCAGGATTGGCTTGATTGAGTTCCGCCAGCAATTCAATTGCAGCATTGGTATCAATCCCCAGCGCACCCACTTCTTCAGGAGTAACGACATTACCTTGCATGGCTTTAGCATCTTTACCAATACGCTCAATCAGCAAAGAAAGCTGCGTCACTTGCTGGGGTGGCACACCGTTTTCCGACAACTGGGTTAAAGCCTCACGCATCGGGGTGTTCAATTCATCCATGACTTTGACGGAAAGACCAACGGTCAACAGACCCGCCCGCGCCGCCTCAATATCTTTGATGTTCTGCAAAGCGTTCCCCGCAGCGGGCAACAACTTATTTAATATCTCACGTGGCGCGCCACTGGTGGCAGGCGCATTGTCATCCCCTTTGTCGAGAGCCCGCAAAATCGCTTCAGTTTGCGCACGCGCTTGAGGCAAGCCCTCAATCGCGATCTGATTTCCTTGCATAGCCGCAGCAGCATCTTTCGCCAGTCGTTGCGTCAAGAAACTCAAGTCGCCCGACAGCTTAAGGTAATGCTGACCATGACTGGTGGCGCGATAGTCCAGTACCGCAGCCACCACGGCCACCATCAAGCTCAGCACAACACCGCCACCCAGTACGCGCACTTGTTGATTAAATGGCATCTGCCCAATGAGGGGCAAGGTCTTAATCGAGACCGACGCGTTGCCCTTGCCCGATGAGGCGGCTGATTTTTTTGTCAATGTAGGTAATTTCAATTTGAACGCCATGTTATTTTTCTCCCCTGCAACAATACATTCCACCCAACTAGGCGGCCAACTCAAAGACT
>JAVHPV010000221.1:0-2026 GCA_036170775.1 Gallionella sp.
GGACGAGGCGCAACAGCACATCAGGCTCATGCCCAGAAGCAATCACCGTATGAGCCCCACTGCGCGCGGCACGTTTGGCGGCGAGAATCTTGGTAATCATGCCGCCGCGCCCAATACTGCTGCCCGCGCCGCCTGCCATCAATTCTAATTGTGCATCCCCCGCTTGCGCCTCGCGCACTAATGTAGCACTGGCATCTTTGCGTGGATCAGCGGTGTACAAGCCAATTTGATCGGTGAGTATCACCAACGCATCCGCATCAATCAGATTGGTAACCAGTGCGCCCAGTGTGTCGTTATCACCGAACTTGATTTCGTCCGTAACCACCGTATCGTTTTCGTTAATGATGGGGATGACCCCTAGTGACAGCAGCGTAGTAAGCGTAGCACGCGCATTCAGATAGCGTTCGCGGTCAGCTAGGTCGGCATGGGTTAACAAGACTTGGGCTGCGCGTAAATGGTGCTTACGGAAGCAACTTTCATAGGCTTCTACCAAGCCCATTTGACCTACCGCCGCCGCCGCTTGCAGTTCGTGTATTGAAGTGGGGCGGGTACGCCAACCAAGGCGTTGCATTCCTTCCGCAATCGCTCCCGACGATACTAATACGACTTCATAACCGTGCTTGTTTAGCGTTGCGATTTGCTGTGCCCAGTTACCGAGGGCTGTTAAATCCAGCCCCGCACCTTGGTTGGTAACCAGACTGCTACCTACTTTAACGACAATACGTTTGGCGGTGTTCAATACGGTTTTCATGATGTATCAAAGAGTATCGGTGTCAGTTTCCTGTGCACTCAGAGCGGCCTGCTCTTGTTCTCTGGCACTGATTTCTAGCAAATGATCCATGATGGCATAGGTGAGTTCTTTGCAACCCTCGCCTGAAATAGCGGAAATCACAAAGTAGCGATCATAGTCAGAAAATTCCTTTAAGAAGGCAGCGACGCTCGCCTCGCGGTCTTCCAGCAAATCTGCTTTGTTGAGCAGTAACCAGCGTGGTTTTTCATACAACGATTGATCATATTTTTTGAGCTCGTTGAGAATCGCATGTGCTTCGGCAACAGGATTGACGCCTTCATACAGGGGGGCGATATCCACTAAATGCAACAGCACACGCGTGCGCGCAAGGTGACGTAGGAATTGATGTCCAAGCCCTGCCCCCTCCGCAGCTCCCTCAATCAACCCAGGAATATCAGCAATCACAAAGCTCTTTTCATGGGACACCCGTACCACACCTAAATTCGGATGCAGCGTGGTGAAAGGATAGTCAGCAACCTTGGGCTTGGCCGCAGATACGGCGCGAATAAACGTCGATTTCCCCGCATTGGGCATACCGAGCAGTCCAACATCCGCCAGCACTTTTAATTCCAATTGCAGTTCGCGGGTTTCACCTTCTGTGCCCGCTGTGCATTGGCGTGGAGCACGGTTGGTGCTGGATTTGAAATGGATATTGCCCAAGCCACCAATGCCCCCTTGTGCGAGTAGCACTTTTTCGCCCTCGTGCATCAAGTCACCTATCACTTCACCGCTATTGATGTCAGTGATCACCGTGCCTACGGGCATACGCAGGATGACATCCTCCGCACCCTTGCCATAGCAATCCGAACCGCGCCCAGATTCACCATTTCTAGCGCGATGTGAGCGGGCGAAACGATAATCAACTAAGGTATTGATGTTGCGATCTGCAACAGCGTAAACACTCCCACCACGACCACCATCGCCACCATCGGGACCGCCTTTGTCGATGTATTTTTCACGACGGAAACTGGCAATACCATTGCCGCCATTCCCAGCGAAAACTTCTATCTTCGATTCATCAATAAACTTCATGTTGGGTGCCTGATGTATTTTCCCGTTAGGTGGCTAACAAATAAAAAAGCCCTACCTTACGATAGGGCTGATTTTATTCAAGCGGAGCTGCTTACGCGGCCACGATCGAAACTGTTCTACGCTTTTGCGCGCCCTTGATGGCGAATACCACTTTTCCAGTAATCAAGGCAAACAGGGTGTGATCTTTGCCCATACCGACGTTAT
>JAVHPV010000222.1:0-2020 GCA_036170775.1 Gallionella sp.
GGGCGAACACGTAGGTTCGCCCCTACGGACGGTGGTGCAATGGTTTAAAACGATGACAACGAATACCTATATTCATGGTGTGAAACTACAGGGCTGGCAACGGTTTGACGGTAAATTATGGCAACGAAATTATTGGGAACATGTCGTCCGTGATGAATCCGAATTGGATCGTATTCGTGCATATATTTTGAATAACCCTGCTCAATGGGAATCGGATAAATTGTGTCTCCATAGGGGCGAACCGAGTTCGCTCCTCTATGTAAAGGAAGACAGCAATGAGTAACGTCGGACAAATCGAACGGGCTACGCAGAACCGCGTAGTCAAACTGTTTCAGTCGGCACTCGGTTATGACTATCTGGGCGACTGGAGCGACCGCGTAAACACTCGCAATATCGACGATGCATTGGCGCGACAGTTCCTCAAGAAGCAAGGCTATGACGATGCGCTTATCAGCCGCGCCCTGCATCAGCTCAACAAGGTGGCGGGCGACCAGACCAGGAGTCTGTATGAAAGCAATAAAGCCGTCTATGGGCTGTTGCGCTACGGCGTGAAGGTCAAGGCGGACATCGGCGAAAACACGCAAACGGTGTGGCTGATTGATTGGAAGCATCCGCTCAATAATCACTTCGCGATTGCCGAAGAGGTGACGATCAAGGGCGCGGATGCCAAGGCCAACACCAAGCGCCCGGATGTGGTGATTTACGTGAACGGCATCGCCCTTGGGGTGCTGGAGCTGAAGCGTTCCACGGTGTCGGTGTCGGAAGGCATACGGCAGAATCTGGACAACCAGAAGAAGCTGTTCATTCAGCCTTTCTTTACCACCATGCAGCTCGTCATGGCGGGCAACGATACCGAAGGGGTGCGCTACGGCACGATAGAGACCCCGGAGAAGTATTACCTGACATGGAAGCAGGAAGCCCCTCACCCCATCCCTCTCCCAGAGGGCGAGGGGGTACTCGACCGTCACTTGACCCAGCTTTGCGAGAAGGCGAAGTTCCTTGAGTTCATCCACGACTTTGTGGTGTTCGATGCCGGGGTGAAGAAGCTCTGCCGCCCTAACCAATACGCAGGCGTGAAGGCGGCGCAAGATCATGTGCGGCGGCGCGAGGGCGGCATCATCTGGCATACCCAGGGCAGCGGCAAGAGCCTGACGATGGTGTGGCTGGCGAAGTGGCTGCGCGAAAACGTCAAGGATGCGCGGGTGGTGATCATCACCGACCGTACTGAGCTGGATAAGCAAATCGAGACAGTATTTATGGGCGTGGATGAGCAAATTCAGCGTGCCGCAAGTGGCGCAGATTTGATTGCCAGACTCAATGCGCCGAATCCGTGGTTGTTGTGTTCGCTGGTGCATAAGTTCGCGGGCAAGGACAACGGGGAGCAGGACGACAACATAGACGAGTTTATTGCCGGGATGAAGCGCAACCTCCCGGCTGATTTTAGAGCGAAGGGCGACTTGTACGTGTTCGTGGACGAGTGCCACCGCACCCAGAGTGGCCAGCTGCACCGTGCGATGAAGGCCATCCTGCCGAATGCGCTGTTCATCGGCTTCACCGGCACGCCCTTGCTCAAGGCGGACAAGCAGAAGAGCATCGAGATTTTTGGGCGTTACATCCATACCTACAAGTTCGACGAGGCGGTGCGCGACAAGGTGGTGCTGGACTTGCGCTACGAGGCGCGGGACATTGACCAGAGCATCACCTCGCCCGCCAAAATTGACCAGTGGTTCGACTCCAAGACCCGTGGGCTGAACGATGTGGCCTTGGCGCAGCTCAAGAAGAAGTGGGGCAGCATGCAGAAGGTGCTCAGTTCCAAATCACGGCTGGAAAAAATCGTCGCCGACATCCTGATGGATATGGAAACCAAAGACCGCCTGCAAAGCGGACGCGGCAACGCCATGTTGGTGACGAGTAGCGTGTACGAGGCGTGCAAATGCTACGAGCTGTTCGAGCATTCCGAACTGGCGGGCAAGTGCGCCATCGTTACCTCGTATGCGCCTTCCCCGGCAGACATCAAGGG
>JAVHPV010000223.1:0-9580 GCA_036170775.1 Gallionella sp.
TTAGCAAACCGAGTCCAATCAACATTGCGTTTTTTTTCACGCGCATCCTTCAAAGTATTGTCATTCACGCCAACCATTCATTGGCGTGCTGCAAACTACCGATACCCACTAACTATTTAAAATAGAACTCCATCTTGACCCCAGCTAATTCAATGACATCGTGATCATTCAATTTGTGTGGCTGATCCCCTAAGGCTTGACCATTCACCGCAGGAAAAGTTGCACCTTCCACATGGGTAATGAAAAACCCGTGCGGTCGGCGCGTCAGTACCGAAACCTGCACCCCAGGTTTGCCCAAGGTGGTGAGATTTTTCACTAAATCCAACTCCTTGCCAGCATTAGGCCCCGTCAATATTTGGATTGCAGCAGCTTGCACAGGCGTTGCAACAGGCTGTCCCGTCGCCGCAGCAACCGCTGAAGCAACTACGGGGGCAGATGACACTACTGCGGGGTTAGGCACTACTGAAACGGGGATTTGAGAAGTCTGCGTCGCATCAAAACGCCCTGTTTCCCCAGGGACACTTTTATTTTTTTCACCCTCAGGATTGATTTGGGTCTGCATAAAACTATTTGCAGCATTGGGCGTTACGTCAGCAGCACTTTGCTTGACGGGCGCACGTAGCACCATGGTTTTTTCAAAATCTGCCGAGGTGGTTTGCGTGACATGGTCGTTGATATATTTCAGCTTATATTTGCCAATCTCAATCAAGTCATTGTTCTGCAAAAAGTGTTTCTTGGTGGGTACGCCATTGACTTCTAATCCATTGGTGCTATCCAAATCCTCTAGGAATGAGTCGTGCAATATGGTAACAATTGCCGCATGTTCACCGCTCACGGCGAGATTGTCGATAACGATGTCGTTATGCGTTTTGCGGCCGATGGTCATACGATCCTTGCTCAGAGGATACTCATTGAGGATGGCACCATCCATACTGAGAATTATTTTTGCAGCCATAGTAAAACCCCTTCCACGACAAAATTGTTAAGCAATTATTTATTAAACCAAGCGAGCAACTTTTCCAGCCAACCGCGCGAAATAGAAAAATCGTTTTTAACCTTAATTAAAATTACCGACACGTTATCTCGCCCGCCGTTGTCATTCGCTGTTTGAATCAACTGTTCAGCCGCCATCGCCAAATTACCTTGCATCGCATATAAAGTGGCTTGAATATCTTCGTCTTCAACCATATCGTTCAAGCCATCTGAGCACAATAAATAGATGTCGCCCAGCATTACGTCATGCACATGAATCTCTGCCTCAACCTCGGCATCAATTCCGACGGCACGCGTCACCAAATTTTTATTTTTTGACAGGCGTGCATCAGCAACACTAATCATGCCGCTGTCAATTTGCTCTTGTAGCAAGGAGTGATCGCGGGTAATCGTTTCCAACACCTCGCCGCGCAATCGGTACATGCGCGAATCGCCCACATGAGCAACCGCCACGCGATTGTCATAGAACAATGCGGTGACGATAGTCGTACCCATGCCTGCATATTGGGGTTGGCTTTGCGAAGCGTGAAATATCGAAGCATTGGCTTTTTGGACATTCTCGCGCAACAACAACACCGCCAACTCTTCACCTGTTCCCGCATCACGTTCAATTGGGCTCGCCTCTCTTAAACGATGTGAAACTTCGGTGGCTGTCACTGAAACAGCAATGCCACTGGCCACTTCACCAGCGTTGTATCCGCCCATGCCATCGGCCAGAACTACCAAACCGCAAGCAGGCTCTTGCGCAACACTATCTTCGTTGTGCGAGCGCACCATCCCTGGATGCGTTTGACTCACTATTTCTAACGCTTCATCAATCTTCATTATGCTATCCCTGTAGAGTTGCCGCACACTGTCTTAAGGCTTCAGCAAAATCGCTGCCATTGGCATAACGATCCTCATTTTGCTTGGACAAAGCTTTGTTGATTATTTGCGCCAAGCAGACTGGCAAGTCGGGCTTGATGCTCAGAATATCAGTGTGCGCTTCATTGGCAATGCGATACATTAACTGCGCCATCGAATCGCCTTCAAATGGAAGCTTACCACAGGCTAATTGATACAGACTGACTCCTAAAGAGAACAGATCCGAGCCGCCTTGTATCTTTTTGCCGGCCAACTGCTCTGGGGACATATAAGAAGGGGTACCCAACACCATGCCCGTTTTGGTCTTGCTCGAATCAGTGATGCGTGCAATACCGAAGTCAGTCACCTTAGGCGTATCTGTCTCTGGGTCATACATGATGTTGGCAGGTTTGATATCGCGATGTACCACATTCTGCTTGTGCGCATAATCCAGCGCATCTGCAACCCGCGCAATGATACTAATGACGGTTGGCAAAGGCAGCAAGGCATCCGGCTTGGTATAAGGAACGAGGTCTTTACCTTTCAAAAACTCCATTGCGATATACGCCAAATCGTGCTCTTCACCCGCATCATAGATAGAAACAATATTGGGATGATTGAGACGACCTGCCGTCTCCGCCTCGCGGAAGAACCGCTCTTTGACATCCTGTAATTCATCCGCCTCAAATTCTTGGGACAAGTTCATGGTCTTGATTGCCACAATGCGACCAATCTTGGGATCTTTCCCGTAATACACCACGCCCATTGCGCCCTTGCCCAGCTCTTTTTCAATTTCATAACGCCCCAGCATCGGCTTGGATACGCCAGGCTTGTCTAACATCATGGTACTGGTATTGGTGCGTCCGCCGCCTCCGCCCAAAATCACGGTTTCAGACATTTCCCGCGCTTGATTCAAACGTTGTTCCAAATCGCGGAATTTTAGGTTGAATTCAGCCATATATTTGAAAACGGATTCCGCCTTGTTGAATTGGCGTTTACGTTCAAAATCCAAGCCCAAGTTATACAGCACCTCCATCAGGCTATCGTCGAGTGGCACTTTGCGGAATTTATCAAAGGCAATATCCAACTGTCCTTGCCCTTGGAATGCCAAGCCCAGCATACGATTGCTCTCGGCGGAATCCGCATCGGACTTCTCTTTGCCTTTTTCGGTCATCAAGAAACGTTTGGTGGTCAATAGCAAATGCCCCGCCAACAACATCACTGCGGGCAACATCAACTGTAGCCACATCCCTTGCGTTGTCATCAATACAAAATGGGTAACAATGAGGGCAATCAGCACCACCCCAGTCACGACAGCTGCCAAGGCCGCTTTGAGACGTGGCAAAACCAAGATAAGGTATAACGCCACTAATAAAAACACACCCAATTCAGCTAAGCCAGCCCAGCTTGGGGTAACAAAATAATCACCCTTGAGGATGCTAGACACAGAATGCGCCAAGGTAACAACAGGTGCCATGCCTGCAGAGATCGGGGTGACTTGCAGTGTTCCGACCCCAGTGGCGGAAGCTCCAATCAACACAATTTTGTCACGATATTTTTCAGCAGGGATCTTGCCCGTAAACACATCGTAGAAAGAATCCACGGGGAACGCGGGCTTGCCGTCAGCATCTTTATAAAAATAGGTATGCATTTGCAAAGCGGGGTCGGTGGCAATTTTTTGCTTGCCCATTTGCACCCCTTCTCCCAAGTTCACTTGAATGTCTTTCGCATCCAAATTCAGGCTCTTAGCTGCCAACATCAAAGACAACGATGGATAGTACTGATCGAAATAACCCACCACCAATGGCTCGGTACGCACCGCACCATCCACATCGGGAAAGCCAGTCAAATGCCCAAGAGCCAAGGCATGAGCTCCCAATATCGGGATCGGGGGTAACACCGCTTGGGCGGGTAACGGCAGCACGCCTGCGCCCGTGTCTTTAACATTCACTAATGAGTTACGTAACACGTAATCAGGCAAGGGTTGATCGGGCTTGCCTTGCGGCTCCCCCAACTCTAAGTACATTGCCAGCAACACGTTATTGGCCCGCGCCATGCTTTTGCTCAGCTTTTGATCGTTGTCCAAATCTTCAGCCGCTTCTTCCAGCAAGAAATCCAGCGGGGAAAGCTGCGCGTGTTCAGCATCCTCACCGACACCACCGACCGCACTGACTGTACTTGCATTTGGCGTAATCGCAGGCAGCTCCTGCCCCAGCAAGGCCGATTTGCCGAGTAAATCAGCAATTTTGTAGATATAGATTAAGCCAGGATCAATTTGCGGCTCAAAGAAGAAAGCGGTGTAGCCCACCACTTTGGCATGACCCGCCGCCAAAATATCCAGCATTTTGGCGTGTATCTCACGCGGCCAAGGCCAGCGTCCCAAATTTGCGATACTTTGCTCGTCAATCGCAATCACGGCGATCTTATCGCTTGGGGTGCGAGAAGAAAATTGCACCCCTAAGTCATAAGCCTTGCGCTCTAGGCTTTGCATCAGCCCACTATTCGTGCTCAACAGAAAAGCTAATGCAATCAAAAAACTGGCAAACCAATCCTTGCGCCAAAAAGACAACTTATTCATCGCCATCCCCTAAATTCTTGCTCAATAAGCAGGTTACGCCACGAATAGTAAGGTATTTCGCAACAACGCACCATAATCTGTTCGTTTCATTACAAATTCTTAGCTGATCAACAGCACAGGCAAACTTGCCGCATGCACCACTTTATTGGCCACCGAACCCACCAGCAAGGAGCGCAATCCGCCTTGCCCTTGTTTGCCCATCACTAACATATCAACCGTTTGCTCTTGGGCATATTGCAGGATTGCTTCGGCTGGACTACCAATACTAATGTGATACTGGTAAGGCAGCTTTGCCGCATCCAACGCCGCACGGGCATGAGCCAAATCCGCCATACCCTGTTCACGATAATAATCATTGATGGTGTCTTGGTTGATGAACAGCTTCACGTTTCCAGAGTCCACTTTCCACTGCACATTCAGCAACAATAGCTGCGGAATCTGCTTGTAGTTATGAATATTTGCCAAGACGTAGTCCAAAGCTTTATTCGCATTCGCAGAGCCATCTAGGGGAATCAATATTTTCATCTTGGCACCTTATTTCGTTTGCTCTGGTTTTTCGCCCACTTGGGCATCCACTAAATCGACAATGACATCCTTGCTTTGTTGATGCGCGCCTATGTATCGACCCGCGCCCAACACCAGCAATGCACATGCCACAGGAATCAAGCTATGCAGTGGGGGCGATGCCTCAATGAAAGTTCTAAGCGACGCTTCACTGACCAGCATTTCTCCAGCCACATACCCCAACAACGCCCCACCCGCGTAAATAATAATGGGAAAGCGATCAATCAGCTTGAGTACTAACTGACTGCTCCATGCAATTAAAGGAATGCTAATCAGCAAACCAAACACCAATAAGCCAACATTGCCTTTAGCTGCCGCAGCTACACCTAGCACATTATCCAAGCTCATCACAAAGTCAGCGATGATGATAGTCTTCACTGCACCCCATAAATTCGCTTCCGCTTTGATACTACCCTCAGCATGCCCTTCCTCTTCAGGCAAAATCAGCTTGATGCCTATCCACAATAATAAAAACGCCCCGATCAACTTAAGGTAAGGCAACGCCAACAGACTCACAGCGAAGAAGGTCAGCACCACCCGCAAACCGATCGCCCCACCCACGCCATACAAAATACCCTGTTTGCGCTGTTCGATTGGCAAATTACGACACGCCAAAGCGATCACCACCGCGTTATCGCCCGATAACAACAAGTCGATCATGATAATTTTGAAGACATCCACCCAAAACTGAGCAGAACTAAGCATTTCTAACATTTATACAACCTCTCTAGGCAAAAAGAGCAGAACTATCTCAACGGCACAAAAGAACTCATTCATCATGCTTTAAGTATTTTTTGCATCAGCCACCCCATCTCGGCGGGATTACGTGTGATATGAATCCCACACGCTTCCATCACCTCCAGCTTGTCATTCGCGCCACCTTTACCCCCTGAGATAATCGCCCCGGCATGCCCCATACGCTTACCAGGTGGCGCGGTCACTCCTGCGATAAATCCGACCACAGGCTTCTGCATATTGGCTTTGATCCAGCGCGCACATTCTTCCTCATCACTGCCGCCAATCTCCCCCACCATCACCACCGCATCGGTATCGGGATCGTCATTAAACAAGCGCAGCACATCAATATGCTTTAAGCCATTGATAGGATCGCCACCTATCCCTACGCAGGAAGATTGCCCCATGCCCAGTGCGGTCAACTGCCCAACCGCCTCGTACGTCAACGTCCCTGAACGCGACACCACCCCGATGCGTCCTTTACGGTGAATATGCCCAGGCATGATACCTATCTTGATTTCATCAGGCGTAATCAATCCAGGACAATTAGGCCCCAGCAGCAAGGTTTTTTTACCTTGCATTTTGTAACGCGTTTTGAGCATGTCATGGACGGGAATTCCTTCGGTGATACAGATCACCAAATCCAGTTCAGCAGCAACCGCTTCATCTATCGCGGCAGCGGCACCTGAGGGCGGCACATAAATAACCGAGACCGTCGCACCCGTGGCATTTTTAGCATCCAACACACTGGCATATACAGGAATCCCCTCGAATTCCTCACCCGCTTTTTTGGGATTCACCCCCGCCACAAAACAATTTTCTCCATTGGCGTAGCTCTTACAGTGAAAGGTATGGAACTGCCCCACCTTCCCTGTCATGCCTTGGGTAATCACTTTGGTATTTTTATTGATGAGTATGGACATGATATTTAACCTTTCGCCGCCGCCACGACTTTTTCCGCCGCGTCCGCCATATCGTTACCAGAAATAATGGGCAACCCTGATTCCGCAAGAATTTTTTTACCCAACTCGACATTCGTGCCTTCTAAACGCACCACCAGCGGCACGTTTAGACTCACTTCGCGCGCAGCTGCCACCACCCCTTCCGCGATCACATCACACTTCATAATGCCGCCAAAGATATTCACCAAAATTGCTTTCAACTTAGGATTTTTCAGCATTAACTTAAACGCTTCGGTGACCTTTTCCGTGGTCGCACCACCGCCCACATCCAAGAAGTTAGCGGGATTTCCCCCATAGAGCTTAATGATGTCCATCGTCGCCATCGCCAAGCCCGCGCCGTTCACTAGGCAACCAATGTTGCCATCCAGTTGAATGTAAGCCAGATCAAATTTTGAAGCTTCAATTTCAGCGGGATCTTCCTCATCCAAATCACGCATCGCCACCACTTCGGGATGACGATACAGCGCGTTGGAATCAAAATTAAATTTTGCATCCAGCGCAATCACGCGACCGTCAGCCGTCAACACCAACGGGTTAATCTCCGCCAACATTGCATCTTTTGCCACAAACGCACGATACAGGCCTTGCAGGGTTTGAACCGCCTGTTCACTCGCCACGTCAGGAATACCAATCGCCCGCGCCACTTGGCTAGCCTCAGCATCGGTCAGACCCGCCACAGGATCAATCCGTACGGTATGAATTTTTTCTGGGGTGTTTTTGGCAACCTCTTCGATTTCCATACCCCCTTCACTAGAAGCCAGCAGTGCTACGCGTTGCGACACGCGATCCACCACCATCCCCACATAAACCTCTTTAGCGATTTGCGCGCCCTCTTCAATCAGCAATCGACGCACCACTTGACCTTCCGCGCCCGTTTGATGCGTCACCAGATGCATCCCTAAAATTTGACTCGCGTACTGACGCACTTCATCGAGGGATTTCGCCACCTTCACGCCGCCGCCCTTGCCACGCCCCCCCGCATGTATCTGCGCCTTGACCACCCAAACCTGACCGCCTAACTGTTGCGCCGCCGCAACTGCTTCAGCAACACTAAAGCACGCCACTCCGCGCGGCGTAGGCACACCAAACTCGCGCAAGATTTCCTTGCCTTGATATTCGTGAATTTTCATACCGAGAACCCCCTGAGAAAATGCGCATATAAATAAAGCGCATATATAAATTGCAGCGCGGACGCAATCTTAACCAATTCGCTACAGGGGCGCGAAACAATATCGAACCACACAGCGCAATCGTACGTCGTGCTGATCCATGCTGGGAATGATGTCTGCCTCTCCCCATTGGGTATTTATTTTTCGCATTAACCCTTGAAATACTCAAGCTCACCCCAACTAATTGGAAATCAAAATCAGGAGATGAGTATGGAACTGAACGACACCCCTCAAATAGAACAAGACGTTGCCCCCGCAGAAAGTACGCCCAGCATGGAAGAGATGCTGAAAGCGGCGGAGTTGAAGGCGCAGGAACACTATGACGCTTGGATGTATGCCAAAGCCGAAGGCGAGAACATCCGCCGCCGCGCAGCCGAGGATGTGAGCAAGGCACAGAAGTTCGCCGTGGAGCGTTTCTCCAACGAGATGCTGGCGGTGATGGACAGCTTGCAAGCCGGGCTGGCGGTGCAGACCGAGAACATCGAGAGCTTCAAGAGCGGTATGGAACTGACGCTGAAGCAACTCTCCAGCGTGTTCGAAAAGTTCAACATCAAGGAGATCAACCCCGTCGGTGAGAAGCTCGATCCACACAAACACCAAGCCATCAGCATCGTGGAAAGCGAGCAAGAACCCAACACCGTGGTGAGTGTGATGCAGAAGGGCTACACATTGAATGACCGTGTGATGCGTCCGGCATTGGTCTTGGTGGCGAAGGGGAAAGATTAAAGAATCATCGTCATTCCCAAGCAGGCGGGAATGACGTAATTAAATTCCGTAGCACTTGAAATATCCAGCACCGCCCTGATGTTAGGCGGCAAGCAACAAAAGCATTCAACCAATTTTTTAGAATTCAACTGAAAGGAACGGCATCATGGGAAAAATTATCGGTATTGACTTGGGCACGACGAACTCTTGCGTGGCTGTGATGGAAAACGGCAAAACGAAGGTGATCGAGAACGCGGAAGGTACGCGCACAACGCCTTCCATCATCGCCTACATGGAAGATGGTGAAGTCTTGGTGGGCGCGCCGGCCAAGCGTCAGGCGGTGACAAACCCCAAGAACACCCTGTACGGCGTGAAGCGTCTGATTGGTCGTCGTTTTGAAGAACCGATGGTGCAGAAAGACATCGCCATGGTTCCCTACGCCATCGTCAAAGCTAAGAACGGCGACGCATGGGTGAAGGTGCGCGACAAAGATATTTCTGCGCCAGAAATTTCTGCGGAAGTGTTGATGAAGATGAAGAAAACCGCTGAAGACTACTTGGGTGAGCCTGTCACCGAGGCCGTCATCACTGTGCCAGCTTACTTTAACGATGCACAACGCCAAGCGACCAAAGACGCAGGTCGCATCGCGGGTTTGGACGTGAAGCGCATCATCAACGAACCGACAGCGGCTGCGCTGGCGTTCGGTATGGACAAACAAGAAGGCGACCGCAAGATCGCGGTGTATGACTTGGGCGGCGGTACGTTCGACGTGTCCATCATCGAGATCGCCGAGATCGACGGCGAACACCAGTTCGAAGTGTTGTCCACCAACGGCGACACCTTCCTCGGCGGTGAAGACTTCGACATGCGCATCATCGACTTCCTGATTGACGAATTCAAAAAGGAAAGCGGCGTTGATCTGAAGAAAGACATGCTGGCGTTGCAACGTCTGAAGGATGCAGCGGAAAAAGCCAAGATCGAATTGTCTTCCGCACAACAGACCGAAGTGAACCTGCCTTACATCACTGCGG
>JAVHPV010000224.1:0-2007 GCA_036170775.1 Gallionella sp.
ATCGAGAAGTTGACGCAAAGATACTAAAGCCATAATTTCCTCCTGATTAAATTAACCTACAAATACGTGTTGCTGTTACGTTGCTACTTGCCTACAAAAGCGTTTTAGCGTTATCGCTCGATAAATCGAGCTCCTACAAAACCTGGGTAAACACTGATTAAGTTGTCATTGATGAAACTACTAGCCATTCGACTAAGCCAGCAAGCTGGCAAGTCGCTGGCTATCCCGCGAACGCGGGAATCCGGCTATATCAAAGCACTGGATCTCCGCCTACGCGGAGATGACGAATAAATCAGCGTTTCCCTAGTTAAACCTCACCGCTTAGGTGAGGGGTTGTTATACTTAATTTGCATTTTTACGGTGGTCACCAATTTTGATGATTTTCAGGGTGTTGGTATGCCCTGATTTACCGACGGCTTCACCCACCGTGAATACCACAATGTCGCCTTCTTCCACATGCCCCATGTCAATCAGCTTTTGTTCCGCTTCAATCAACTCTTGAGTGGTGTGATTGACCACACCACTGGTTGGAAACAACACAGGGTGCACACCACTAAACAAGGTCACTTTTGTCAATGTTTCTGGGATTGGGGTCAAGGCAAAAATCGGCACGCCTGCATTGACGCGCGACATCCACAAGGCAGTTGAGCCTGATTGCGTCATGGCAACAATGGCTTTTACCTTGAAATGCGAAGCGGCAAACAATGCCGACATGGCAATGGACTGATCGACACGGGTAAATTTTTGATTCGCGCCGCGACGGTCTATGGCATGGTCTTCCGCCTCACGTTCAGCCTTCAAACAAATACGCGCCATGGCTTCGATGGTTTCAACAGGGTAGTCACCCACCGCTGTTTCCGCCGACAACATCACCGCATCCGTGCCATCGAGCACGGCATTTGCCACGTCAGACACTTCCGCACGCGTTGGAATCGGGTTGGTAATCATGGATTCCATCATTTGCGTGGCGGTGATGACCAAACGATTCTTGGCGCGAGCCATTTTGATCATCTTCTTTTGCAAACCAGGCACGGCAGCATCGCCGACTTCTACCGACAAATCCCCGCGTGCCACCATGATGGCATCAGAGGCATCAATGATGTCACCTAACACAGGTATGGCTTCCGCGCGTTCAATCTTGGCCATTAACATGCTTTTGCCACCTGCGGCATGCATCAATTCACGTGCCATACGCATGTCGTCACCGGTACGCGGGAACGACACCGCCAAGTAGTCCGCCTTGATTAAAGCAGCGGTCTTGATGTCTTCTTTGTCCTTGTCCGTCAAAGCGGGCGCAGTTAATCCGCCGCCTTTACGGTTAATGCCTTTGTTATTGGATAACACACCGCCGCGCACCACCACACAGTGCACCTCAGTACCTTTGACCGCTGTGACATGAAACTCCAACATGCCGTCATTGAGCAATAACACCGTGCCTACATCGACATCGTTGGGCAGCTCTTTGTAATCCAAGCCAACACGTTCTTGATTGCCTAAGCCGTCTAACGACGCATCCAAAATGAAGTTATCGCCTTTATTCAAGACAATTTTGTCATTTTCAAATTTACGCACACGAATTTTCGGGCCTTGTAAATCAGCCAGAATACCTACGGTGCGCCCGACAGCCGCAGCCGCCGCACGCACTGTTTCAGCACGTTTCATGTGATCGTGCGCTGAACCGTGGGAGAAGTTCATCCGCACTAAATCAACGCCCGCACGTATCATCTGCTCCAGCACTTTTTGATCGCTGGAAGCAGGTCCTAAGGTTGCAACTATTTTGGTTCTACGCAGCATGTGTTTCCTATGGTTAGTTTACTTGGCGCGTTGTTCCAAGATTTCCACAGCAGGCAAAGTTTTGCCTTCGAGGAATTCAAGGAATGCACCCCCAGCGGTAGAGATGTAAGACACTTTGTCATAAATGTCGTACTTCTGAATCGCTGCGATGGTGTCGCCACCACCCGCCAAGGTGAAGGCTTTAGTTTCGGCAATGGCTTTAGCAATGGTTTT
>JAVHPV010000225.1:0-2005 GCA_036170775.1 Gallionella sp.
TCGTTCCAGTGAACTTGATGGTCGATCCTTGGTGCAAGGTATTCCACCATTTCACTGAGAAGTAAATAATGGGCACATTCACCGAACCCACAATCGCCAACAATGCCGCCGCACGATCCGCACGACGCGGATCATCAATCGAAGCATGCAATGAAATAAAACCCAAATATAAAAACAGCAAAATCAATTCCGAAGTTAGGCGAGCATCCCACACCCACCAAGCCCCCCACATTGGTTTACCCCACAATGCGCCTGTCCACAGCGAAATTAAAGCAAACAATGCACCCGTCGGCGCAATGGCGGTGGCCATCATGGAAGACAAACGCGTATTGAAGATCAACCCCAATGCTGCGTAGCCCGCCATTATCAAATACAGGAACATCGAGAGAATAGAAGAGGGTACATGAATGAAGATGATGCGATAGAACTCGCCTTGTTGCGCATCCATCGGTGCAACATAGAAACCAATATACAACCCCACGGCAAACAACAACGCGGAAGCCGCTGCAAACCAAGGAATCATTTTCCCCGCCAATCCGTAGAAGGTCGTGGGTGCTGAATACTTAAACCAATTTATCGCCAAGTTATTACTCCATTGAAATCCGCAGGGCTTGTGCTGTCACCCACGGGGTAAATACTAAAGCCAATACCAACAAGGCTCCCAACAAGGACAAATGTGAGACCACGCTCATTCCTGTCGCAATTGCATCTACCGCACCCGAGCCAAAAATTAACACGGGAATACACAGCGGCAACACTAGCAACGACAACAACACACCGCCGCCACGCAAACCCAAGGTCAAGGCCGCACCAATCGCCCCAACCATACTCAAGATGGGTGTACCCAACAACAAACCTAAAATCAACACCCCCAAGGCCGGCATGGACATATCAAACTGCAAGCCCAACACAGGAGCCATCAACACTAAGGGCAAACCAGAAGCCATCCAATGCGCAATCATTTTTCCTAGCACCAGCACCGAGAGTGATTGTGGAGCCAACATCATTTGCTCCAATGTGCCATCCAGATAGTCGGCGGAGAATAAACGCCCCAGCGACAACATCGAGGATAACAAAGCCGCGACCCATAACACCCCCGCCGCCATCTTGCGCAACATATCCATCTCAGGACCAACGCCCAGCGGAAACAAACTCACCACCATCACAAAAAAAATCAGCGTGGTCAACACATCGGCACGGCGACGCATCGCCAACACCATATCGCGCCTGATCACCAACACCAGCAAATTAAACAAGGATAGCTTGTTCATGACAACGACAATCTACGCATTTCAATACCCGCCACTTCGAGAGGTTGATGCGTGGTAAAAATCACCATTCCTTGCCGTGCCAAATGCTCCGCGAGCAACTCCTGAATCATCGCTACCGCGCCCACATCCAGGGCGGTCAAGGGCTCGTCCAAAATCCACAATTTGGCATCATTCGCCAACAAACGCGCCAGAGCCACACGGCGACGCTGCCCCTGCGACAACACTTTAGTCGGCAATCGTTCACGCCCGCGCAAACCCATGCGCCGCAAAATTGCAATCGCGGCACTCTCGGACAACTCCACGCCTGCCAGTCCCGCCGAAATCTGCAAATTCTCCAAGCCACTCAATTCATCTTTGATGGCATTGTGATGCCCCAAATACATCATCTCTGCAAAAAAATCCTCAGCCAACTCGCGCACATCCTGCCCACACCAAGCTATCTTTCCTTCGTCAGGT
Organism: Gallionella sp.; assembly: GCA_036170775.1. Classification (GTDB taxonomy): domain Bacteria; phylum Pseudomonadota; class Gammaproteobacteria; order Burkholderiales; family Gallionellaceae; genus Gallionella. Next base: position 1,728 of record JAVHPV010000225.1, read on the forward strand.
TGGATAAAACCGCACAAGGTGCGTAACAGACTGGTTTTACCGCTACCATTCACCCCTTGCACTTGCATGATTTGCCCAGGTAAAAGCGCGAAGCTTAACCCCGAAAACAAGCGATGATCACCACGACTACACGAGAGATTGCTGACTTCCAGCATGGATGGACAACCTGAGAGAGAGATAGTCTTCGATTGTAAACGAGGACATCCCAAAGTCAAAGCTGAGGATGCCTAGTTAAATGTATCAAAACATTGTTATTCCATATCGCTAAAATGGCCTAA
>JAVHPV010000226.1:0-9560 GCA_036170775.1 Gallionella sp.
AAATCTGTTTGCCGTAGGCTTCCCGATCACATTGGGAATAGGGTTCTTTGTGTTAACCCTCACCGTGCCTTACTTTTTACCTATGCTGGACAGGCTCACGCAAGAAGGCTTGGCAATGATGCTGGGTAACCTAACACCTTAGATAGCGGCTGATTTACTTCGCTTTGTCATTGCCGAAACAGCGAGTTGATATATCTGATGAGCGGGTTTATCGCATTATCCGACGAAGCACTGTCGGATGACGCTGCGCTTATCCAACCTACAGGCGGGTAAGACGAGTAAATGAAAGCTTCCTTAGAGGTAGCTAAACAACGACAGATTGGCGACACTCGTAAAGGATTTCTGTGCTGCCTGCAAAGTGGTCTGTTGCATGGTCAAGTCAGTAATCGCTTTGGCGTAATCGGTGTCTTGCAACTGAGATAGGGTTTTCTGCAAATTCAAGTCGAGATTATCGCCCGCCGCTTGCGTGGCATCCAGTTCATTGAGCCGCAACCCCATGGTGGCGCGTACATTGGTGACATTTTGCAGCGCGGCATCCAATTGCGCCAAGCCCTGCGCCATCCCCGCCGTCAACTGGGCCATATTGCCGCCTAGCACGGGAGCTTTTAGGGTGTCGATCATGTCTTGAATGGTACTGAACACGCTTTGATTGGTGCTCGGTGCAACGCTAAACACATCCCCATTGGCAGGTACACCTTTAACATCAAATTTCAAACCATCGAAGCTGATCGCCTGCCCGCTCACGTAAGGCTGTGCCGTCATACCTGCTACAGGCAATCCCGTAGTGGTGTTATTCACGCTGTAGGTGGTCACGCCTGCCGCCACGCTAAAGGTCACACTGTAATTGTTGCCAGTTAACAACGCGGGGGTAGTGACCGAGCCTAAGCTTGCCACCCCCGTGCCGGTATTAGCCGTATTCGCTTGCGTCAAGAAACTGCCATTGCCATTTTTGATGCGCATAAACAAATCTGCACCATTGTTGCTGATCTCCATTTGCTGACTGGAGCTGACTTGCACAAGACGCTGTCCATCGTCGCCAAAATAACTCGTCCCCGCGCTGGTATCGACGAACGGCGGGGTTTTGGTCTGGAAGCCCGCGAACATATAGTTACCCACGCCATCTTGGCTGTTAGCAAACCCAACCAACTGCTGCAAGCTACTCTGCAAACTGTTTGCTACCGCTTGCCGAGTGCCATCGGTATTGCTGGGTGCGCCCGCACTGGTGGCGGTATCTCGAATGTTGAGCATCAATTCCGTGATGCTGCCCAGTATGCCTTCAGCGATGGTTAGACTATCTTTTGCCGCACCGCGATTCACCGAATACTGTGCGTTCACCGCTGCGGAATGCGTAACATCCAAAGCGCGTGCCGCAGCCAAGGGGTCATCAGAAGGGGTAATCAATTTTTTACCCGTGGCAATTTGCTGCTGGGTATGCAACATCTGGCTTTGTTGCTGCGTCATCGCGCTGACGGTTGATTCAAACATGGTATTGCTACTGATACGCATCACACACCTCCCTTATTGTTTGATCGCCAACAACGAATCAAACATGGTATTGGCAATCTGCATAGCTTTCGCCGCCGCTTGATAAGCATGTTGATAGAGCAGCAAATTAGCCGCCTCTTCATCGAGATTCACCCCCGACACGGACTGCTGCGCCGCCAGCGTTTGCGCGGCCATGGTGGTTTGCGCTTGGCTGGTAATGCCTAATTCTTGGGTTTTCGCGCCCACATCAAACACCAACTGACTATAGGTGGACTGCAAGCTCGCGGTGCCATTGCTCAAGTTATTCTGCGTTTGTAGTGCCGCCATCAGCAAGGCATTGCGGCTATCTCCTGTTGCACTGGTGTTGGTGGCCACGTTAAACACATCGCCTGTCGCAGGCGTACCCGTCAATTGCACCGTCCAGCCGTTATAACTCAGGCTACCTGTAGCGGTAGGATAGGTAAGGCCTGTAGGATTGCCTGTCCCCGCACCAACCACATCAAAGGTGGTTGGACTGGTAAAGGTGATACTCACGGGGGCTTGCAAATTGACATTCAATGGCAATGTGGCTGTCACCACACCATTGCTAACCCGCCCTGAACCCAGATTGGACAATCCCGCTGTGGCGCGTATCGGTGCAGCTGCGGCAATGTTACGGGGATCGCTGGTGACCAGCGCAATATCCCGCGCGCCATTGGCGGTAGGGTTCACAATAAAACTATCTCCCGCAGCCATCGTCCCCGAGGCAAGGTTGAAAGTCACGCCATCGACCACCGATGCAGCACTCAGCGTTGCCCCTAATGAGGTCACGGTATTGTCGCTTAAGCGCGTTACGGAATAATTTGCGCCATCAAAATTCAATTGATAATCGCTGGCGGTGACGGCGGACAGATTGCTCACCGTTGCGGCGAGCAACGCCGTACCCGTATTGTTGTAATTTGCGGTAACGCGTGGCGTGATGTCACTAAACAAACTAGCACCCAGCGCGCCGTTCAAATCTTGACCTAATTTATTTTGTTGGTTAACGGCATCCGCCAAGCCCATGGCGACGCGCCCCAATTCAACACGTGCAGGTTCTAAGTTTTGATCACGGAAGGCAATGTAAGCTCCTAAATTTCCCCCCTGTAAACTGCTTTGTTGTATAGCGACCGGCCCCGTCAAACTCTGGTAGGCAACCTCTAACTTAGTGGGATCACTCGCTGATTTTTGCATACCCAGAGACATCGCCTGCTCCGCAATCACCAAGGTTTGCCCCGTGCCGATAGCAACATCAACCGTACCATCCGATTGATTTTGCACGGTCACTTTTATTTCGTTATTAAGCTGGTTAATAATTTGATCGCGCTGATCGAGTAAATCGTTGGGCATATTGCCATTACCCGTGGCAATCGCACGTTTGATGGTGACATTCAGTGCGGCGATCTGCCGTGAATAAGTGTTAATCGAACTCACACTACTGGTAATTTGCTGATTCACACCCGCTGCAATATCGGTCAGACGGCGATCCAAATCATGAAAACGATTCACCGCCGATTGCGCCGCACCCAGAAAAGTTTGGCGAGCAGGAATGGACTCTGGGCTACTGGCCACACCGTTCGCGGCATCAAAAAAACTTTGCATCGCAGGCGCGACTCCGGCAGCAGGGTCGGCAAACAGATTATTGATTTGCTGGATGGCGGTGTTATAGGTGTTCAGATAGCTGGATTGGCTTTGCTCTTGGCGCACTTGCGTGGTTAAAAAATCGCTATAGATTCTTTTAACCCCAGCCACATCCACCCCTTGCCCAACAAACCCTGCACCGCTCAAATCACCGGGGCGCGCCCCTATCATCACTTGTTGGCGAGTAAAGCCTGGGGTATTGGCGTTGGTAATGTTGTGCTGGGTCGTCGCCAAACCAATTTGGGCGGCATTCATGCCACTCACTGCCGAACTGAATATATTGCTTGTCATGATCTTTCCTCTAGTCGCAAACCGACTCCTATGCACGAGTTATCGGCACATCCCAAAAATACTTTAGGGCATTAGGTGACAACGGACAGAAATCAACGCCAGCGAACTTAAAGACGGCTTCAGCCTGCCGACGGCTTGAGCATATCCATCACCCTCACCAACTTGTCGGCATATCTGGGATCGGTCGCGTATCCCGACTTTTGCAGGGCTTGCGCCATGCCCACCGCATCACCTTGTTGTTGTAACACGCTGCTATAGCGTGGGTTTTGGCTCAACAGCGCGGCATAGTCCTTGAAGGCTGCGGCATAGGAATCATAGGCCCGAAACTTCTCGACTTGTTTAGAGGCGATGCCATTTTTATATTCGGTGGTCAGCACATCGGCCACTTTCCCCGTCCACGCCGCATTGGCTTTGATACCAAACAAGTTATAGCTGTTGCTGCCATCCGCTAGGCGAATCTCACGTTTGCCCCAGCCACTTTCTAAGGCGGCCTGTCCCAACATCAGCTGCGCAGGCACGCCACTCGCCTGACTCGCGGATAAGGCATGAGGGAGCATTTGCGTGACAAAGTCTTGTTGCAAAGTGCCACGATAAGCCGAAGGTAATGCGGCTGGCACACGCGTGTCATTCAACGTACGTTGCGCAAAGCTGGGGCGCACTAGGCTACTCGTCGGTGCTGCGGCACTCGATTGCAGCGCACTGTTCGTATTGACGCTATTGGGCGTGACAGCGGCACCATGCGTCAATTGTTTGACCATGATGTCGGCCAACCCCACCCCGCGACTGGCCATACTTTGCGCCAACTGTTGATCCAGCATCCCCGTAAACATCTTGGTCTGCTCGCTATCAAACATCCCGTCCTGCGGGGTGGCATCACGCATACTCTTCAACATCATATTGAGGAATACCGATTCAAATTGTTGTGCGGCAGCTTTAAGGGCTTGGTCTGGCGAATTTTTAGCTTGCGCGCGCAACTGCTCTAGGCTTTGCGTATCTATCGCCAACTGGGCACTACTATTGACGCTGCCAATCATTTAGATCACCTCTAATTCGGCGCGCAATGCACCCGCCGCCTTCATCGCTTGTAATATCGCCAAGAGGTCTTGTGGTGTCGCACCGATGGAATTCAAAGCTTTCACCACCTCGCTCAGCGTCACCCCTTTGGGCAGCATCACCAAACCACCTTTATCAGATTTGACATCAATACTGGTCTTATCGGTTTGCACCGTCTTGCCTTCCGCTAGCGCGTTCGGCTGACTCACTTGGCTATCCGTATTGATCACCACCGTTAAATTGCCATGCGCCACCGCACAACTATCCAACATCACCGCTTGATTCATCACCACCGACCCAGTGCGTGCATTGATAATCACCTTAGCCACGCCTTGTGCGGGTTGCACTTCAAGATTCTCTACCTTAGCGATAAATGCCACACGCTGACTCCCTTCGGGCGCGCGCACTTCAATCATGCGTCCATCCACCGCTTGAGCAATATCAGGCGCGATTTGCGTGTTAATCGCATCCACAATACGTGATGCCGTGGTGAAGTCATTGCTGTTTAACTCCAGATGAATAAATTCGCCTTGCCCCAACAGAGTAGGCACGGCTCTCTCGACCGTCGCCCCCGCAGGCACACGCCCCACGCTTAAATGATTAACTTGCACCGATGCACCACCTGAGGACGCACCCACGCCACCCACCAACACATTGCCCTGCGCCATGGCATACACCTTGCCGTCTGCCCCTTTGAGAGGAGTCATCAACAACGTCCCACCGCGCAAACTTTTCGCATTTCCCATAGATGAAGCCGTGACATCTATGGTTTGCCCAGGTTTAGAAAAAGGCGGCAAAGTCGCCGTCACCATCACGGCGGCGACGTTTTTTAATTGCAAACTCGTACCCTGCGGAATGTTCACGCCCATTTGCGACAACATGCTGATGATGCTCTGCACCGTGAACGGGGTTTGCGTGGTTTGATCGCCGCTCCCGTCCAAGCCCACCACCAAACCGTAACCGAGCAATTGGTTATCGCGCACCCCCTGGATGCTCGCCATATCTTTGATGCGATCTGCCAGTGCGGTATGGCTCAATAAAACCAGCAACAGCAAAGCAAAGAAGCGTTTCATGTAAATCTCCTAGAACGGCAACACCGACATAAAGAAACGCCCCAGCAAGCCCAGCGATTCGGCATCGTTAATAAACGAATTCATCTCACCCGCATTGCGATATTCGATGTGCGCATCCGCCACTTGATTGGACTGCACCACATTCAAATTGGAAATCGTGGTGGGATTGACCACGCCCGAAAAACGGATGAATTCATCACTGGTATTGAGCGACACCTGCTTCTCGCCACTCACCAGCAGATTGCCATTCGACATCACCTCAATCACCGTCACCGACAGTGCGCCCGTCATACTCTCACTGGCCGCACCAGCACTACTACTCGAACCTTTATTGCTAGACGCGCTGGTGATGTTAAAAGCCTTGAGCAGTAACTTAGCCAGCGGCCCCACAGTGACGCTTGGCGTACCTGCGGCCACATTGGTTGCGCTGCTCGAACTGCCGCTGGCTTTGCGACTCCCCGACATATTTTCGGCAATGTTGATGGTGAGAATGTCGCCGACATTGCGTGCCCGTTTATCTTCAAATAAAGGACGTTCGTTGATACCCGCATGAAAAATCGCCCCATCGGCGGGCAAGATGACTTGCCGCTCGACGGGTTTCGCGGTCATGGGTTGATGCACGCTGGTGGGCGGGTTCGTGACACAACCGAGCAAACTCAGCAACGCCACCAGCACTACAATTTTATTTAAGGCAAACATGCTTACCTCACTACATCTGTGACAGCTTTTGCAGCATTTGATCCGACGTGGTAATCGCTTTGGAATTAATCTCATAAGCACGTTGCGTCTGAATCATATTCACCAACTCCTCCACCACATTGACGTTAGAGGTTTCCACATAGCTTTGGCTGAGCGTCCCTGCGCCATTCGTGCCTGGCACACTGGTACTCGCCGTACCTGACGAGGCGGTTTCTTGATAAAGATTCTCACCTTGACTCATCAAACCAGCCGGATTGATAAAGGTTGCCAATTGCAAACTCCCCACCTGCACTGGGGCGGCCACACCAGGCTGCGTGACACTAATCACGCCATCTCGTCCTATAGTCACACTGGTGGCATTGGCGGGAATGGTCACTGCGGGTTGAATCGCATAGCCACTCGAAGTGACTAATTGCCCTTGGCTATCGCTTTGAAATGAACCATCACGAGTGTAAGCCGTAGAGCCATCAGGCAGCAGCACTTGAAAGAAACCATTGCCCTGGATCGCAACATCTAAGCTGTTCCCCGTTAATTGCAAATTTCCTTGGGTGTGGATGCGTTCCGCCGCCACAGGACGCACCCCCGTGCCGATCTGCAACCCCGAAGGAATCTGCGTTTGCTGCGAAGACTGCGCGCCCGGCTGGCGGATCGTTTGATAGAGCAAGTCCTCAAACACTGCGCGCGAGCGTTTGAACCCGGTGGTGCTGACATTTGCCAAGTTATTGGCAATCACATCCATCTGGGTTTGCTGTGCATCCAGCCCTGTTTTGGAAATCCATAAGGAACGTATCATGATCTTATCCTCTCAATTCACGCTGGCGGCTAGCCAGTGATATTCATAATCTGACTCGCCTGCCGTGCGTTGTTGTCGGCACTTTGCAGCATCTTCATTTGCATATCGAACTTACGCGCCAGCGAAATCATATTCACCATAGCTTCGACGGTATTGACATTGCTACCTTCCAAATTACCTGACACCACCGTCACAGCGGCATCTGTCGGGGCCGTCGCCCCACCCTTCATGCGAAACAAACCATCTGCGCCGCGCTCCAGTTGTTCATTCGCAGGGTTCACTAATTTCAAACGCCCAACCGCAATCACAGAGGCAGCCTTGCCACCACTGGGCACGGTTGAAATCGTGCCGTCCTTAGCGATGGTCACTTCGGTATCAGGGGGCAGCGTGATCGGCCCACCATCGCCCACCACACTCAAACCTGTGCGCGTTTGCAATAGCCCGCTCGGTGAAAGTTGCAAACTCCCGTTACGGGTATAAGCCTCTTTACCATCCGCCCCCTGCACGGCAAGCCAACCCGCGCCATTCACCGCCACGTCTAACTCCCGTCCAGTGGGCTGAAAAGCGGCGGGCGTAAAGTCTGCTCCTGCGGTGGAATCGACCACAAAAGTACGCGTAGGTAAACCTTCACCCACTAAGGGGACAGCACGGAAAGTATTCAACGCAGCACGAAAACCTGGCGTATTGGTATTGGCCAAATTCTCTGACACCGCAGCCTGCTGTTGCAGCACATGCGATGCGCCAGTCATTGCGGTATAAATCAATCTGTCCATGACATTTCCCCTACGCTAGGCCGAGGTGACTTATCTCAAGTTAACAATGGTCGTCAACAGTTGGTTCTGCGCCGACACTGACTGTGAATTGGCCTGATAGATACGTTGAGCAGTAATCATATTCACCAACTCCGCTGTCAAATCGACGTTAGACTCCTCCACCGCTGAAGACTGCAAAGTCCCTAATCCGGCCACGCCTGGCGTACCCGACTCAATCGCCTGCCCCGATGAAATCGTCGCGATCCACTCATTCCCACCTACATTTTGCAAGCCTTGCGGGTTGGTAAAATTGTCCAAGGTCATACGACCAATGTTGTGCGTTTGGCCATTGCTATAGCGACCTTGGATGATGCCATCTGTCCCCGTCGTAAACCCTGTCAAATCTCCCTTGGTATAACCGTCTTGGCTCAACGTGCTGACTCCAAAGCTTGCTCCGTATTGAGTCGTGGGTGCTGCGGTGCTATTGAAATTAAAGCTCAACACTTGTGCGGCTGCGCCATTGGCGACAGCAGGCGTTCCTGAAGTTGGCGTAAAAGCGGGGGCGGCAACAAGCGCATTGGCTGCGGGAGTCGTCAGCGTTCCCGCCGAATTGAAGGTCAATGTGGTCATGGGTACGCCAGGGGTAGGTTGCACACCGTCTACGGCGTAATACACTTCAGTGGTTAACGCTGCGGTTTGCTTAAAATAGAGCGTGGCATTGTGAGTCGCGCCCAAGCTGTCGTATACCGTCATCGAAGTGGAGTTATTGTAGGTTCCTGGAGTGGCCGCATTAAATACCGTTGCAGCAGGAATGATGGTGTTATTCGCGTTGATATTCGCCCCCACCACCACGTTGGCACTCGCCACAGCGGGGATATTCAGCGGCGTAATTTGCAAGCGCACCTTAGTGCTGGCATCCACAATCGTACCTGCCGCATTCGCCATATTCCCCGTCAAAAAGTGTCCTTGTGCATTCACAATAAAGCCGTTTTTATCGACTTGGAATTGACCATTACGGGTGTATTTAGGTGAACCACTACCATCATCAACACGGAAAAACCCTTTGCCACTAATGGCAGTATCCAGCGTGTTATTGGAATTGGTAATATTTCCCTGTGTAAAACTCTGCGCGATATTGGATACGCGCCCCCCTGTGCCAATTTGTAACGCAGTGCCGCCCGCAGCTACCGAGGCGGCATACATATCGGCAAATTGCGCTTGCGACTGCTTAAACCCTACCGTGCTGGCATTGGCCACGTTATTACCAATAGCGTCCAATTGACGCGCGGAGGCATTCAAACCACTTAATGCTTGCTGAAATCCACTCATGACATTTCTCCTTAAAAATTAAAGAATTTGCTTAACTTGAGACAGCGTAATACCGTCCAATGAACCTGCACTCATCACCACCCCGTTACTACCCTGCGTCACGCTATCCACCATGCCAAACTGCAATCCCGCTGCGGCAACACTGCTGCTGCCTTGGGTAGCCTGCACTGAAAACTGATATGCGTCATTAGGAAGCGCAACGCCTGCGTTATCCCTGCCATCCCATTGCCATTTATTGATGCCTGCGGGTAATGCGCCCAAATCCAAAGTTCGCACTAACGCACCTGATTGATCATGAATAGACACCTGCACCGCGCTGGCGGGTTGCGTTAACTCAAAACCGCCTAAGCCCGCCCCTCCGTTCAAATCAATGCCATTGCCCGCCACCAGCACTCCATGCCCAATCATGCTGGAGGCTTGCATAGA
>JAVHPV010000227.1:0-2001 GCA_036170775.1 Gallionella sp.
ACCCGCACGCCCCAATCGCCCCGCAACTCGTACAGAACTCACAGCCATCCTTCTTGATGAGCGTGGCGTTGCCGCACTCTTTACACACCTTGCCGACTATGGGCTTGAGGGTGGTGGGTTTGATCTGGCCTTCGGGAATTTCTAGCACGCCCATCTGTTGGATCGGGTAGCCGTTCTCGTCGAGGATGCCGAGCATGGCGTAGCGATGGATGATGAGCTTCGCCACATACGACACTGTAGAGGGGTAGCTTTCCATCTTCGCGCCACCGGGCACACGCGCCATGAAGTCACCCAAGGGTTCGCCAAAGTTGAGCAGTTTGCGCAGCTTCATGCCGATCCATGCGGGGTCGATGACGCGCATGTCTAGGCTCAACACTTTGCACAGTCCATCGAGTGCGCGCGGGTACACGCCGGACAACCACATGGAGTAGGGGCGGCGTTGGCCGTCGGGCAGTACCAGCTCTTTCAAGCCCAAAACGAAATCGTCACCGCTACCTGCGTTGGAGATGTCCACCGTCCAACTCATGGTGCCGTCGGTACCGGTCTTGGGTTCTTTCTTGGCGAACAGTGCATCCATCATCGGTGTGGTCACGCCATCGCTCACTTCCAATGCGCCCAGTTCTTCGATGCGATATTTCAGCAGATAGGCGAAGGCGGCGACCAAGCTGGGCATACGTTTCACTTCGCCATCGGGTGGCATCGACATGTCGAAGGCATCATCGCCCGCAGTTTTCATCAACATTTCTAATTTCATGCGAATCCACACGGGGTCGCGTGTGCGCATATCCATCGACAACGATTTTGCCAATGCACCCAAGCCGCGCGGTTGTTCGGAACCGTTCACCCACACTTCGAAAGGATGGTTGCAACCCAGAGTTGAAGATTGCTTTTCACGTTCGTCTCCTCGCCCGCTTGCGGGAGAGGATTGAGGTGAGGGCGGGGTTGTGGTGTGAGATACGAAAGCGACGAAACTGCCCAGCGGGTGCTTCACCACTTGCGATGTCCAGCCTTCGCTACCTGCCGGCAGTGAGGGACGACCCGGCCAACGCAGCGAGGCGAGGGCAGGTTTGGGGGCGGCTTCCAACACGATGCGGCGGTCTTGATCGAACACGAAATCTTGCGGTTGTTCGGGAAGGCCAGAAGTCTCATTTTTGGGTTCGGGGGTAACAGACAACACCGAGCCCAACACGCTGTTGGGGCGATACGTCGCCAAGCCTTTTAGCCCAGCTTTCCATGCCTCGGTGTAGAGGTCTTTGAATGAGTCGAAAGGATAGTCGGCAGGCACGTTCACCGTCTTGCTGATGGAGGTGTCGATGAACGGGGCGACCGCTGCCACCATCTTCATGTGATCAATCGCCGAAATCTCCAGCGCGGAGACAAATTCAGGCGGTAGCTTGTTCACATCGCCGCCTTGTTTCTTGAATACACGCCACGCGTGGTCTTCCACCAAGTAGTCCTTGGTGCTGCCGTCCATCATGCGTTTCTTGCGTGTGTAGAACCACGAGAACGCAGGCTCGATACCGTTGGAGGCGTTATCCGCGAACGCCAATGAGATGGTGCCCGTGGGCGCGATGGAGAGTAGGTGACTGTTGCGGATGCCGTGCTTGCGGATATTGTCTTTCAGCTCGTCGGGCAGGCGCGAGGCGAAGCGCGGTGCAGCGAGATATTTGTCTGCATCCAACAGCGGGAACTTGCCGCGCTCGATGGCGAGGTCGACCGATGCTTGATACGACTCGTCGCGCATGATGCGTGTGATGTCGGCGGCAAAGGCGCGCGCCTCATCGGTGTCGTAACGCTTGCCCAACATCACCAAGGCATCACCCAAACCTGTGAAGCCCAAACCGACGCGGCGTTTGTTCGCTGCTTCTTGTTGTTGCTCAGGCAGCGGCCATGCGGTCACATCCAGCACGTTGTCCAACATGCGAATGGCGACGCGCACCAGTTTCTTGAATGGTTCGTAGTCGAAACCCGCGTGGTTGGAGAACGGGTTCTTCACCATGC
>JAVHPV010000228.1:0-1988 GCA_036170775.1 Gallionella sp.
TTTCTTCATCCAGCCTTTGCTCAGTGATGTCTCGCGCCACGATGATGGCTGCGGCGCGGCCAAAGTATTCACCTTTTACGCCATTCGTGCTGCGAGGAAAAATCTCACCATTCTTCCTAACGCCCCAACACTCCATGTATTGCGCTTCGCCCGCAAACAGTTTTTGCAGCTTGATCCGCAACTCGGCAAAATCATTCTTTTCAGGCGCAAGCAACGTCCATCCATTCTGCTGCTGGAGCAGTTCTTCGTGGCTGTAGCCATACATGGTTTCAGTCCCCTGATTGGCATAGACGATGCATCCTGTTTCATCCACCACATAAACAGCTTCGGTCACTTGGTCAAGAATGTGGCGATAGGTTACTTCAGACTGTTCCAATTGACTTTCAGTGGCTTTACGCACGCTGATGTCTTGCGTAACCGCAATAAAATGCGTGATAACTTTGCCTTCTGCATACACGGGCGTGATGGTCATCTCTTCGACGTAATGTGTGCCATCTTTGCGTTTGTTGATAAGCTCACTGCGCCAGACTTGCCCGCTTAAAATAGTGTTCCACAAGGCTTCGTAAAATTCATGCGACTGCAAACCTGAACCGACTAAATCACGCGGACGTTTACCCAATGTCTCATGGAGCGCATAACCCGTCATCTCGGTGAAAGCAGGATTCGCCCATTCGATCACCCCCTCAACATTGGTAATGACAATCGCATTAGCGGTGGAATTGAGCGCGGCATTCTGTACGTGTAATTGCGCTTGCGTTTTCTTGCGGATGCTCAGATCGCGTACCAGCGCGACGATATAACGCTGCTCATCACGCACCACCAACTGTGCCCTAACCTCCACAGGAATCAAGCTGCCATCACGGTGACGATGCAACGTTTCAACCAACCGAGTGCCATCGCGGGTGATGTTCTCGTGCTCGGCTTGCCAATTAAATGCAGTGGGAGAATTGGGATGAATATCGCTAACCGTCATGCGCAGCAATTCATCATGCGTATAACCGAGTAGCGTGCTGGCGGCGGGATTGCATTCCAGAATGCCCCCTGTCTCTGGCTGGATCACCAATACCGCATCCAAGGTCTGCTCCATCAGGCTATGCGCCAATAGCTGCTGGCGCACGGCTTGGATTTGCTGTTGCGTTGACAGCAAATCACGATGCTGGCGTTCCAACGCCTCTTGTAAAAATTCGACGTAGCGACCTTGTATCGACTTAACAATATCGTGACGCGTAATTAAGCCTGCGATTTCCCCCGCTTTAACCACCACCAAGCGACGCATTTTGCTGCGATCCATCAGTTTGAGGGCTTCTTGTAGCGGAAAATCCACAGCAACTGTCTGCACGGGGGACTTCATCACTTGGGTAATCGGCACTTGCGCTGGATCAGTCACATTGCGTGCCAAAGCCACAATGTCACGTTCGGTGAGGATGCCCAACGGCATGTTTTTTTCGGCAATCACCACACAACTCACCTTGTGTTGCGCCATTAACTTGGTCGCGTCATCCAAAGTCTTTGCGGTGTCAAGCGAATACACCACCGAGGTCATAGCGGTAGCGACGGTCTTAAGTTCCACCAAATAACCGATGCCCATGTGATGCATAAAATCAGCTTCACTCGCCACACCCATCAGTTCACCACTGGCTTGCGTGACCAAGATATGCCGATAACCTTTGGTTTCAATCAAATGATAGGCATCACGAAAGTCCATATCGCTAGGGGCGGAGAACGGGTGCGCGCTCATCACCTCCGCCATGCAAAGCCCGGCAATCGGACGTAGCTCAGCCATCAGGCGAATGGCATCTTGTTCGGTAAAAATACCCAAGGGGCGATGTGCTGCATCCACGGCAACCACGCAACTAATGCACTTTTCTTCCATCGTAGCGAGCAGTTCGCTAACCGACGTGTCGAGTTTGACGGTGATAACGTGAGGCGAAACGATGTCACCCAGAGTAATTTTTTTCATATGCTGCGTAGACCTCGGTTTTTCTAGG
>JAVHPV010000229.1:0-1976 GCA_036170775.1 Gallionella sp.
CGCGCACAAATTCTGCTGAAGACTCTGATGGAACGCTATCTTTGCGATGGTCAGCCTGTAGGCTCGCGCGCTTTGCAGCAGTATTCTGGGCTGGAGGTCAGTTCAGCAACCATCCGTAATGTGATGGCGGATTTGGAAGAAATTGGCCTACTCAGCAGCCCACACACCTCCGCAGGACGCATCCCAACCGCGTTAGCTTATCGCTTATTCATCGACACCATGTTAGTGACCAAGCCACTTGATTTCACCAGTATGCAGCTGCTAGAACAACAACTACAACCCGATAACCCAACGCGCTTAATCACGCAAGCCTCGAATATTTTGTCAGAGTTGACGCACTTCACGGGGGTGGTGGCCACGCCGAAACGCACGGCGATTACCGTGCGCCAAATTGAATTTTTACGCCTTGGCGACAAGCGCGTGTTGCTCATCATTGTGATGCCAGATGGCGAGGTGGAAAATCGTGTGCTGCTGATGGCGCAGGATTACACACAAGCCCAGCTCACCGAAGCAGGCAACTTTCTCAATCAGCATTACATCGGCTGTAGCTTCGCGCAGATACGCGAAAAATTGCGCGGTGAATTGCAACAACTGCATCAAGACATGAGCGCGCTGATGACGGCAGCACTGGCAGCAGGGGATGCGGCACAAGCGCAGCATGGTGACGATTACGTCATCAGCGGCGAACACAATTTGCTGCATGTGGACGAGTTTTCAGGCGACATGAAGCAACTGCGCGGCTTGTTTAATTTATTCGAGCAAAAAACCGAGTTACTGCAACTTTTGGAGGCCAGTCGCAAAGGTCAAGGCATTCATATCTTTGTCGGCAGCGAATCTGGACTGGCCTCGTTGGAAACGTGCAGCGTGGTCACTGCGCCTTACTGTGCGAACGGTCAAATCATTGGCACGCTGGCAGTGGTCGGCCCCAAACGCATGAACTACGAACGCATCGTCCCCATCGTCGACATTACTGCGCGCCTGCTCGGCAACGCACTTTCTCATCACAGCTAAGCGTTTTGCTTTAGCCAAACAACCCAAAGGAATCACGGCATGTCCTACCTCATTGAACCTCCCTACACCCACGGCACACCTGAACAGACGGGCATTTTGCTAGTGAATCTCGGCACGCCCGATGCACCCACTGCCGCCGCCGTGCGCCCCTATTTGAAAGAATTTTTAAGCGATCCGCGCGTGGTGGAAATTCCCAAACCGATCTGGTGGCTAATTCTCAACGGCATCATCCTCAACGTGCGCCCAAAAAAATCCGCCGCGAAATACGCCACGGTGTGGATGAAGGAAGGCAGCCCATTGCGGGTTTACACCGAAAAGCAAGCCACTTTGTTGCAAGGCTATCTTGGCGAACGCACCCAAGCTCCGTTCGTGGTGGACTACGCCATGAGCTATGGCAATCCTTCCATCGCCAGTGTGATGCAAAAGCTCAAAGCGCAAAATTGCACGCGTATCTTGGTCGTGCCGATGTATCCGCAATATGCCGCCAGCTCCACCGCCACCGTGTTTGACCGTGTATTCGCCGCAGTGCAGAAAATGCGTAACACGCCCGCCATTCGCACCATCAAACATTTCCATGATGATGCGGGGTACATCAAAGCCTTAGCCGCCAATGTGAATAACTATTGGATGAAGAATGGTCGTCCAGAAAAGCTAGTGATGAGTTTCCACGGTGTGCCGCAATACACGCTGGACAAGGGCGACCCTTACCATTGCGAATGCCATAAGACGGGACGCTTGTTGGCACAGGAACTCGGCTTGCAAAAAGACCAATACGTGGTGAGCTTTCAATCACGCTTCGGCAAGGCCGAATGGATCAAGCCTTACACCACTGCCACGCTGCTGGAACTTGGCAAACAAAAAACTAAGCGTGTGGATGTAGTCTGCCCAGGCTTTACCGCAGATTGCTTAGAAACGCTGGAAGAAATTGCGCAAGAAGGCAAAGAAGATTTCCTGCACGCGGGCGG
>JAVHPV010000230.1:0-1970 GCA_036170775.1 Gallionella sp.
TGATGCCTGAGTGGGGCACACATCCTGCCAATCATTATTTGCCGCGTAACAAGACCAAACTCAAAATTCACGAGGATGAGTTAGAGCGTGCCGATAATCCGCGCAATGTTGAGGCACAGTTACCGCATCATGGGAAAGCAGAACCTTCCATGGAAGATTTTTCTTAGTTAAACAAGTCACCCTTATGAAACCAGCTTACTCTGTTATTTTTCTTACGACGCTTATCGGTGCAGGGCAGGGGCTGTTCCTTGCCTTGTTCACGCACCAGTCCTATGCGCTATTTGGCTTATTGCCGATGCAGTCGGATAGTTTCTACGCTTACGGCAGTGTGATCGCCTTGCTCTTGCTGGTAGCAGGATTGGTAGCCTCATTTTTTCACCTTGGGCATCCAGAACGTGCTTGGCGTTCGGCTACGCAATGGCGCACTTCGTGGTTATCGCGTGAAGTCATCGCCTTACCCGCCTTTATGGGTATCGTTTTTCTTTACGGTCTCGTCCATCTGACAGGATACCAAGCGGTCCTATTTACGTTCCCCAATGGTTTGCTGATCAATTTATCTGACGTGCTTGGTGTCGTTGGGACATTGTTGGCGTTTACCTTATTCGTCTGCACGGGCATGATTTACGCCTGTTTGCCATTTCTACGCGAATGGCACTCACCGCTAACGGTGATTAACTATATCCTGATGGGGGGGGCTTCTGGTTTTACGCTGGCAGCTTTTTATGCCTCTGCGCTGGATTCATCGCAAACGGATTTTTTTGCAGGTTGGGCGATTATCATTACACTGCTTGCATTGATCGGACGCGTCGCCTCACTGCTGCGTAACGCCAGACTTAAACCCAAGTCAACTATCCAGACCGCCATCGGTATCAAACATCCGCGCATCGTACAACGCTCGATGGGGGCTATGGGGGGGGTGTATAACACGCGCGATTTTTTCCACGGCAAGACTGATTCTTTCCTGCGCGGCATCAAGCCCACCTTTTTGTTATTGGCCTTTGTGCTGCCGCTGGGTTTATTGGCGTTTGGGTTGTTCTCACCCGCCTTGCTTGGCATCGCTTTTATACTTCAATACGTTGGTTTGCTGGCGGAGCGCTGGTTTTTCTTCGCACAAGCCAACCATCCGCAGAATATTTATTATCAAACAATAGGTTAATGGTATAAACAGGTGATCAAACGTTCTCGTAAATATTGGTTGTATCATTTGTTTCCGTTTATGCAGTGGAAGCATTTGGTTGATCGTAATTCCACGCGTACCGATTTAATCGCAGGTATTACAGGTGCGTTAATCGTTTTACCGCAGGGGGTGGCGTTCGCCACCATCGCGGGAATGCCACCAGAATATGGGCTGTATGCAGCGATGTTGCCCGCCATTATCGCTGCCCTATTTGGCTCAAGTTGGCATCTGGTTTCTGGCCCGACGACCGCCATCTCCATTGCGGTTTTTGCTGCTATTAGCCCCTTAGCCGATCCTGGCTCGGCACAGTTTATTAGCATGGTGCTGACGCTGACTTTTCTGGTGGGAGTGTTCCAGTTAATACTTGGTTTTGCACGCATGGGCGTGCTAGTCAACTTTATTTCACATACTGTGGTTATCGGTTTCACGGCAGGCGCGGCACTCCTCATCGCGGCGAGTCAAGTAAAGAATTTTTTTGGTATTGATATTGCGCGTGGCGCACCTTTTCATGTGGTGATTGAGCAGACTTTAGCGCAAATAGGCAACATTAATCCCTACGTGACCGCAGTTGGATTCTTTACATTGTTAGTGGGTATTACAGCAAAAAAACTCATGCCAAAATTACCGTACATGATTGTGGCTATGGTGGCGGGGAGTTTATTGGCTTACTTGGTGAGCAACAAATTTGGGCTAGATGTAACGCACATTAAAACTGTAGGGGCATTACCTGCTAATTTCCCCCCTTTGTCCATGCCAGATTTCTCCTATGAAACTTTGCATAAAGTAATGTTTC
>JAVHPV010000231.1:0-6143 GCA_036170775.1 Gallionella sp.
GAAAATACTGACAGAGCAAGGTATCTAATCGACGCGACAACCAAGGGAGATAAAGCATGTCTATGGGACTAGGATTCGCATTGCTGTGTGCCATTATTGCAATTTTATATGGTGCTTTTTCCATCAAATGGATCATGAGCCAGCCGACAGGAAGCGAGCGAATGCGACAGATCGCTGCAGCCGTTCAAGAAGGAGCATCGGCTTATCTCAATCGTCAGTACACCACCATCGCCATCGTCGGAGCGATTCTTTTCTTCATCATCTTCATCGCCTTGGGCTGGAAAACCGCGCTTGGTTTTGCCATCGGTGCAGTGCTTTCAGGGGCTGCGGGATTCATCGGCATGCATGTTTCGGTGCGCGCTAACATCCGCACCGCCGAAGCGGCACGCGAAAGCCTCAATGCCGCGCTGAACGTTTCTTTCAAAGGAGGGGCAATCACAGGCATGTTGGTGGTGGGACTTGGCTTGCTGGGGGTTGCGGGTTACTACGCTTTTTTGACCAGTTCAGGCTCAACCGCAGCCGAAGCGACACATGCCCTCGTGGGACTGGGCTTTGGTGGTTCGTTGATTTCGATCTTTGCTCGGTTGGGCGGGGGGATTTTCACTAAAGGCGCGGACGTGGGAGCCGATCTGGTTGGCAAAGTTGAAGCAGGGATTCCCGAAGATGACCCACGCAATCCGGCTGTGATTGCCGATAACGTGGGGGACAACGTGGGTGACTGCGCAGGCATGGCGGCTGACCTGTTTGAAACTTATGCGGTAACCATTATCGCCACTATGTTACTGGGCGGCTTGCTGATGGCGAACGCGGGGAGCAATGCGGTAATTTATCCCTTAGTGTTGGGCGGTTTTTCCATCATTGCTTCTATTTTTGGGACGTTCTTCGTCAAGGCGCGCGAGGGTGGCCGCATTATGAATGCGCTATATCGTGGCTTGGCTGTTTCGGCGGTACTGGCACTGGTGGCGTTTTACCCCATCACCCAATGGTTGATGGCGGACAATGGCGTATATAGTGTTAACGCACTGTATGGTTCAACCATCATCGGGCTGCTACTCACTGCCGCCTTGGTATGGATTACCGAGTATTACACTGCCACGGAATTTTCCCCAGTACGCCATATTGCGGAAGCGTCCACAACGGGACACGGCACCAACATTATCGCAGGGCTAGGCGTGTCAATGAAGTCCACCGCAGCTCCTGTGTTGGCGGTGTGTTTAGCTATCTGGGGGGCATTTGATCTAGCAGGGCTGTATGGCATCGCCATCGCCGCCACCTCCATGCTGTCTATGGCGGGCATCATTGTGGCACTGGATGCGTATGGGCCCATTACCGACAACGCAGGCGGCATCGCGCAAATGGCGGATCTGCCAGAAAACGTGCGTGAAATCACCGACGCACTGGATGCGGTAGGCAACACCACTAAAGCCGTAACTAAAGGTTATGCGATCGGCTCGGCAGGATTGGCCGCGTTGGTGCTGTTTGCTGACTACACCCACGCCCTCACTGCCAGCGGACAAAACTTGACCTTCGATCTATCCAATCATATGGTCATCATCGGTCTATTCATTGGTGGCATGGTGCCTTATCTATTTGCCGCAATGGGCATGGAAGCCGTGGGACGCGCGGCGGGTAGTGTGGTCGTCGAAGTGCGTCGCCAATTCAAAGAAATCCCAGGCATCATGGAAGGCACAGGTAAACCTGAATATGGGACTTGCGTAGACATGCTGACCAAATCTGCAATCAAGGAGATGATCGTTCCCTCCCTCCTCCCTGTGGCTATCCCAGTGTTGGTGGGACTCACACTAGGAGCCCAAGCCTTGGGTGGGGTATTAGTGGGAACAATTATCACTGGCATCTTTGTCGCCATCTCCATGACTACAGGTGGCGGAGCATGGGATAACGCCAAGAAATATATTGAGGAAGGTCACTTCGGCGGCAAAGGCTCGGAAGCACACAAAGCCGCCGTTACCGGTGATACGGTGGGTGATCCATACAAGGACACCGCAGGCCCAGCAGTCAATCCGCTGATTAAAATCATCAACATCGTTGCGTTAATGATTGTGCCGTTGCTGTAAGTAAGCTCACCAACACATAAAACTTCTGGACCCATTAGAGCTCTGTTAATCAGAGCTCTTTTTTCATACCGAGACACACCAATTTTGCTGGCTCGCTTTGGTATCATGCGCGCCCTGTAAATTGTTGCCACTATTGCCACACATGTTAAGCAAACTCAATTCCGTACAACGTGAAGCAGTCAAATATCTCGATGGGCCTTTGTTGGTCTTGGCGGGTGCGGGGAGTGGCAAAACCCGCGTCATCACGCACAAGATTGCTTATTTGGTACAAGAGTGCGGTTATGAAGCGCGCAACATCGCCGCCATCACCTTCACCAACAAAGCTGCTAACGAGATGCGCGAACGGGTGGGGAGTCTGTTGCAAGGCAGCAATGCCAAAGGTTTGGTGGTCAGCACCTTCCATGCACTAGGCATGAATATCCTGCGAGCCGAAGCAAAATTATTAGGCTATAAGCCGCAGTTCTCGATTTTGGATAGCGGGGACACTTGGAAGATGATGAGTGAGTTGACTAACTCAGGGGATAAACAAGAGATACGCGATGCGCAAACGCAAATCTCTCACTGGAAATCAGCTTTCATTACGCCTGAGCAAGCGGTGCAAAATGCCGAGAACAATGAAGCCAAAGTCCATGCACGCATTTACAGCCGTTATCAAGAAACCTTGCAAGCCTACCAGGCGGTGGATTTTGATGACCTGATCCATTTGCCCGTGGTGCTTTTCCAGCAACATCCAGAGGCCTTACAGCGTTGGCAACATAAACTACGCTACCTTCTTATCGACGAATATCAAGATACCAATGATTGCCAATATCAACTGACCAAGCTGCTGGCTGGCTCGCGTGCGGCATTTACAGCCGTAGGCGATGACGACCAAGCGATTTATGCGTGGCGTGGCGCGAGTATCGAGAACCTGCATAATCTGCGCACCGATTACAGCAATTTACGCGTCATCAAACTGGAGCAGAATTACCGCTCTTCACAACGCATTCTCAAAGTCGCCAACCATCTCATCAATCACAACACCAAAGTGTTTGAAAAACAGTTGTGGAGTGATCATGGCATCGGCGACACGATACGCATTTACGCCGCACGCGATGATGAGCACGAGGCGGAGAGCGTGGTGTTGAAGCTGCTCGCGCATAAATTTGAACATCGTACCAAGTTCTCTGACTACGCGATTTTGTACCGTAGCAATTACCTATCGCGCACCTTTGAAGAGCAGCTACGTGCGCAGCGTGTGCCTTATACCGTGAGCGGTGGCACGTCTTTTTTTGACAAACCAGAAATCAAAGACATCACCGCCTATTTGCGCTTAATCGCCAATACTGATGACGATCCCGCGTTCATTCGTGCGATTACCACGCCGAAGCGCGGCATCGGCAATGCCACGTTAGAAAAGCTCGGTCAATACGCGGGCACACGCGAAATAAGCCTGTTTGAAGCTGCCTTTGAAACCTATATGGAACAACAGCTACCAGCGCGCCAATATGAAGACTTAATGACGTTTTGTCACTTCATCAATCGCATCGAAGAGCGCGCTAGCAAAGATCCCTGCGGCGAATTGCTGGATGAGCTATTGCGCGCCATCAATTACGAAACTTGGCTCTATGACTCACATGAATCTCGCCAAGCGGAAAGCAAATGGAAAAATGTCACAGACTTCATTGGCTGGCTAAAACGTAAAGCTGAAGCCGACGAGAAATCACTGATTGACATGGTGCAAACCATCGCGCTCATCAACATGTTAGAAGGCAAAGATCAAGAGCCAGATGCAGTGTCACTCTCCACGCTACATGCGGCTAAGGGATTGGAGTTTCCGCACGTATTCATTATTGGGGCGGAAGAAGACATCTTGCCCTTCCGCGACAGCGATGAAAAAGGCATCGAAGAAGAACGCCGCCTCATGTATGTGGGCGTAACGCGCGCCCAACGCAGCTTGCAAATCAGTTATTGCAACCGGCGTAAACGTGGCAAAGACTGGTTCGCGTGCGAACCCAGCCGTTTTTTAGAAGAAATGCCCGAAAGCGAACTGACCTATGCGGGCGGACACGCCGATGCTGTGCAGGTAATCACTAAAGACGAAGGGATGGATAAGCTCGCCAAGCTCAAAGCCATGCTCAATAAACCCAGCTTGGGGTAAACCTTCCTAAAAAAACAGTCACACGTAAAAGCACTGTAGATTTCGCTTCGCAGAAAAGCAAAAGGCTTGCCCATAGGCAAGCCTTTTCTCATCAAGTCTCTTGGCTTATTGCACCACAGTATCAATGCGTATTTTCAGCCCCTTGCTGCCTGGCTTAATGGCATCTGTGCTGCCTTGCACATCGCCTGGTTGAGCCATCGGGGTGCCCGACTTGGACACCCTCGCCACCACGATGACCTTATCAAAACCAGAGAGTTTGAGTTGTGGCTGCATCGCCATGCTGTCGTCTAAGGTAAATTGCAAAGGCAAGTCTTTTACTTGTTTACGCAACACAGCCAACGGCATTTTTGGGCCTTCTGCCGCACGTGCCAAAATGAAGACAGTATCGTTTGGGCTAACCTGACTCAGCATAGCGGAATCAATGCTGACACTTCCTGTAATCGCTGCGGCAGGGTTTGCATTGGCAGGCTCTGCGCTAGTAGCCTTAAGAGAGCCAGCCTGCTTTTGCAATTGTGCAAGTTGTTCTTTGCCGCCCTTGTGCATCACCAAAAACTCACTGGCTTGCTGAATCCCGTCTTTAATCATCTGAATATCTTGATAATCAGCAGGCAACAAACTCACCAGTTTTTGCCAATACATAATCGCTGCGGCATAGTCGCCACGCTCCATTGCGGCAGAGCCTGATAAGGCGAGCGCGGTGGTATGCTCTGGATCTAAGGTCAACGCTTTCGCTAACAACTTGGTGGGTTCGCCTTTAAGCGATTGATCATTACTCATCGCCAAGGCATCCGCATAGTCAGTCCACAAGGTTGCCTCATTCGGCACCAGTTTAACCAGTTGCGCATAGGCTTTCGCTGACTCTGCATAGCGTTTTAATTCAGCATAAGAGCGCGCCAAGGTCAACCAACCATCGGGGTTTTCAGGCAGTTTGGCGAGTTTTTGTTCGAGCTCTTGTAACGCCACTTCGGAACGTATCACCCCAAAACTGTCTGCTGCAACGTGTTGTTCTTGGGGTTGTAGTGCTTTGATATTACCAATTTTTAGATACAGCCCAACACTGGCTAATGGCAGCAATACCGCCAACACCACCGCTAATTTTTTAGCAGGATTACGTGGCGCGGCGACGGGTGCAGCCGTGATTTTAACTTCATCCAGCAAACGAGATTGCAACTCGCGTTTACCTTGATCATAAGCCTCTTGAGTGAGCAAGCCATTGCCTAAATCCGTGTCTAATTCCCCCACTTGGTCGCGCATGATTTCAAGGTTAGCCGCATCGCGCAACACGTCGTTATTCGTAACCGATTTGCGCCACAACGGCCAGATCACAAACAGCAAAGCCACAATCAGCAGTGCTGCACAAACTATCCAAAATAGGGTCATGCCTTAATCTTTCGTTGAATTTGAGGGAGTATTAACAGAGTATGTTGCTTCCTCATTGAGTAAGGAGTTAGCACGCTGTGCGTCTTCAGCAGAGAGTTCGCCTTCAACCACCAAATCTTTACGCTTGCGCAGTTGATAGAGCAGCCCCAATCCACCCAACACCATCAAAATGAAGGGGGCTAGCCATAGCGGCATCGTCTCTTGATCGACAGGGGGATCAAATAATACCGATTTACCAAAACGCTCAACCAATAAATCAAGTATCTCTTGATCGCTTGCGCCCGCTTTCATTTTGTCGCGCATAATTTGGCGCACATCGTTCGACCAGTCCGAATGCGAGCTGGCTACGTTTTCGCTTTGACACACCAAGCAACGCACTTTTTCCGCCAACAAGATCATGCGCTTTTCCAGAACAGGATCATCCGCCAAATCTTTGGCTTCGCCCGCATAGCCGAAGGTCGGTAGCCAACACAATACTGCCATCAATAGATACTTCATTTTTTCTGCAACTCCGCGACTAGTGGAAGGATGCGTTCACGTAAATTTTG
>JAVHPV010000231.1:6243-9402 GCA_036170775.1 Gallionella sp.
ACCACACCAAGAAGCCCACACATTCAGCAGCCACACTTGCCCTTTCATGTCCTGCATCGAGAATTGCTTATTGGCATCATGCAACAGCGGCAAGGTAAAAGCGGGAGCTGGCTTATCAATCAGTGGCGATGGCACTTCATTGGGATTGCGGCCTAATCCCACATACAAGAAACCCGCTAATACGATAAAAACCACAAAGGGCAATATGAATCTCATCATGATGCAGTTCCTGTTTCGATTGATTTCGCGGTGAGCGGCACGTGATCTGTTTGAAGAGTAGCGTTTGCTACAGGCTCAGTATTGGCAACGCCCAATTTTTTGCTATGGATACGATAGCGACGATCGCTGATGGCCATGATGCCACCCAGTGCCATCAACACACAGCCTGCCCATATCCAGTCCACGAATGGCTTGATGTAAACACGCACCGCCCAAGCCCCTTCGGCTTCGGGAATCGGCTCACCCAAGGACACATACAAATCGCCAAACAGTCCAGTATCAATGGCAGCTTCGGTCATGGGCATTCCCGTAACGTTATATTGACGCTTTTCAGGAAAGAGTTCCGTCACCAGCTTGCCATCTTTATGCACCGCGACACTGCCCTTGCCTGCCACATAGTTCGGGCCTTCTGTTTCAGTCACACCATTAAAACGAAACTCGTAGCCCCCCGCCTGCACGGTATCACCAACGTTCATACGGACATCGCGCTCAGTCTCATACCCCTTGACTAAGGTCACGCCCAAGATAAACACCGCCACGCCCAGATGCGCACACTGCATCCCGTAATAACTCCACGATTGACTGCGCAATCTCGCGCGTAGATCGCCCTGCCCCAGCAACCGCTGTTGCAAGCCCAACACCACCGAAGCGACTATCCAGAACGCCAGTGCTAGACCGAGGGCAATCATCACTGACCAACGTCCCATCACTAACGGCAACAACAAGGCGACCGCGAGTGCGGCAACCGCTCCCCACCGCACACGCCTGGCTAATTCAGGGGCGGCGATTTTTTTCCAGCGTGCCAAAGGACCTAGCCCCATCATCAGCACCATAGGCACCATCAGCGGAACAAATACTGCGTTGAAGTAAGGAGGGCCGACCGACAATTTGCCAAAACCTAACGCATCCATGAACAAAGGATAGAGCGTACCAATAAATACTGAGGCGGAAGCAACGCTCAACAACACGTTATTCGACAGCAACAGAGATTCGCGCGATAACAGGTCAAACTTACCACCCAAACCAATCTTGGGCGCACGCCAAGCAAACAGCAGCAGCGACACGCCAATCACCACCACCAAGAAAGTGAGAATAAAAATGCCACGCTTAGGATCGGAGGCGAATGCGTGTACTGAAGTCAGCACGCCAGAACGCACCAAAAATGTCCCCAACAAACTGAGCGAAAATGCAGCAATGGCGAGCAACAAAGTCCAACTCTTAAATGCACCGCGTTTTTCTGTGACAGCCAACGAGTGTATCAACGCCGTCCCAACCAACCACGGCATAAACGAGGCATTCTCAACAGGATCCCAGAACCACCAGCCGCCCCAACCCAATTCGTAGTAAGCCCACCAGCTCCCCAACATGATGCCCAGCGTCATAAACACCCAAGCCACCGTCGTCCACGGACGCGACCAGCGCGCCCAAGTAGCATCCATCTTGCCGCCCAATAAGGCTGCAATGGCAAAGGCAAAAGCTACGGAGAAACCAACGTAACCCATATACAACATGGGCGGATGAATGACTAAACCGGGGTCTTGTAACAGCGGGTTCAAGTCACGACCATCTGTTGCAGCAGGCAACAAACGTTCAAAGGGACTAGAAGTTATCAGCATGAATAATAGAAAACCCACCGCAATCAAGCCCATCACGCCTAATACACGAGCCACCATTTCTTCAGGAAGATGCTTGCTATACAAAGCCACCGCAACTGTCCAAATCGACAAAATGAATGTCCACAATAACAACGAGCCTTCGTGGCCACCCCACAGCGCAGCGACTCGGTATTGCACGGGTAATTGTGAGTTGGAATGTTGTGCGACATACAGCACAGAGAAGTCATTATTGACGAAGGCGTGCACCAAACACGCGAAGGCAATGGCGATAAAAACAAATTGCCCATGTGCTAGAGGACGAGCAACCCCCATCAACACTGCGTTGTTACGCGCCGCACCAAGGATAGGCAACACCCCTTGGAGCAGCGCGATAAACAACGCGACAATTAAAGCAAAGTGGCCGATTTCTGGAATCATGTTGAGCTTTCTTATTGAGCAGAGGTGGATTTAGCAGCGGAGGGAATAACTCCGCTTGCAGCCAAAATGGCAGAAGCCGCCGCAGCATTCGCTATCCCCGCTTTTTTCAAAGCATCCGCCGCTTCAGGTGGCATGTAATTTTCATCATGCTTGGCCAACACTTCATCGGCATGCATCACCCCATCAGCTTGCATCTTGCCTTGCGCGACCACGCCCTTCCCTTCTTTGAACAAGTCGGGAAGGATACCGCGATATACGGCAGGTAAGCTCTTGTGCGTGTCGGTAATGACAAAGTTAACGGTCAGACCGTCCGCTTCGCGTTTCACACTGCCCACCTCAACCAAGCCGCCAATACGGAAGCTGCGCCCTTCAGGTGCTTCGTGATTGAATACTTGAGTGGGCGTGAAATACAAGCTCACGTTCTTATCCAACGCATTCAATACTAGCCCCACTGCGATGCCCACGCCTGCGACACCAGCGATGATGAACATGAATCTTTTTTGACGTGGCTTCATAGATTTCCTTCTCATTTATTGTGCTTCTTCGGCATCTTGCATCAGACGCACTTGTTGCAACGTTGCTTTGCGTTTATTGCGCACCATCACGATTTCGACGACGAAGATAAGCAACGCCACCAAATATGAGCCTATCCACACATAAGTAAGCGGGTTCTCTCTCATCCAAATATCTAAGCTGTTCATTGTTTCACCTCAGGCAATTCAGCAATCCATTGAGTATGGCGTTCACGTTCTAAAATGATGCTGCGCACCCGCGCCAGCACCACCGCAATAGCGTACAACCAGCACGCCGCCAACATGGTAAACATCGCTTGTTGCATGGCGACGTGCATGGTCGTTCCAGTGAACTTGATGGTCGATCCTTGGTGCAAGGTATTCCACCATTTCAC
>JAVHPV010000232.1:0-1968 GCA_036170775.1 Gallionella sp.
CTTGCAAGACCGCGCTATCGTGCATCCGCTGAAACGCTTGCAAACGGCGATTGAAGACGTAGAGCGCACGCAAGATTTCACTCGACCAATTGAGATTACCTCAGAGGATGAGTTTGGTGAGTTGGCCGATGCCTTCAATCGCATGTCGCATCACTTGGATTCCATCTATCAAAATCTGGAACATCGTGTCAGCGAACGTACCGTAGAGCTGGAAGTGTTGAACCAGCAAATCCGAGCCAACCTGCAAACTAGCCGTGAAGCACAAGAAAAACTCGCCCGCAGCGAAGCT
Organism: Gallionella sp.; assembly: GCA_036170775.1. Lineage (GTDB taxonomy): Bacteria > Pseudomonadota > Gammaproteobacteria > Burkholderiales > Gallionellaceae > Gallionella. Next base: position 290 of record JAVHPV010000232.1, read on the forward strand.
GAATCCAAGCGCGCCTTGGAAGAGTTGCAATACCAAAAATTTGCGCTGGATGAACATGCCATTGTGCTTATCACCGATGTGGAAGGCACGATTACGTATGTGAATGACCGCTTTTGCAACATCAGCGGTTGCTCGCGTGAGGAATCCATCGGGCATAACCCACGCTTCTTAAATTCGGGTACTCACCCCAAGCTATTTTTCAAAGAGCTGTATCGCACCATTGCGCAGGGGGCGGTGTGGCACGGGGAGATTTGCAATCGCAACAAAGCAGGCGTTTTGTATTGGGTAGATACCAGTATCGTGCCATTCAAGGGCTTTGACGGTAAGCCCTATCAATATGTGGCGATCAGTACCGACATTACGCAGCGCAAGCAAAGCGAACACGATAACGAACAGTTAGCATTTTATGATCCGCTCACCAGCTTGCCCAACCGCCGGCTGTTGTTGGATAGATTACAACATGCGCTGTCTGCCAATATCCGCAACGAAAAGCACGGTGCGGTGATGTTTATTGACTTGGATCATTTCAAAACCCTCAATGACACGAAGGGACACGACGTGGGCGACTTGCTGTTGATCGAGGTGGCGCAGCGACTGAAGGGGTGTGTGCGCGAGGAAGATACCGTGGCACGCCTAGGCGGCGATGAGTTTGTGCTGTTGCTGGAAAACTTGAGCAATGCACACCATGAAGCCAGTGCCCATACCGAGCATGTGGCGCAAAAGATTTTGCAGGAAATAAATCGTCCTTATCTGTTAGGCAATTATGAGCACTACACCTCTGCGAGTATCGGGGTGACGATGTTCTGTGACCACACGGCCAATGTGGAGGGGTTGTTGCAACATGCCGATGTGGCGATGTATCAAGCCAAGACGGCGGGGCGTAATACGGTGCGCTTTTATGATGAGCATACCCAAGCGGTGTTGCTGGCGCGCAGTGAGTTGGAAAACGCATTGCGTCATGCTTTGGCTGCGCAGCAGTTGCAACTCTATTACCAAGTGCAGGTGAATGAGGATTATCAGCCGATCGGCGCAGAGGTGTTGTTGCGCTGGATTCATCCCAGCTTGGGCATGGTGTCCCCCGTACAATTTATTCCCCTGGCGGAAGAAACTGGGCTGATTGTGCCAATAGGAACCTGGGTGTTGCAGCAGGCGTGCGCGCAATTGAAGTGCTGGGACGCGGATGCGCGCACGCGCAATCTGGTGTTGGCGGTGAATGTCAGTCTGCGCCAAATGCGTGAAGCCGATTTTGTCGGCAGTGTGCAGCGCATTATTGAACAAAGCGGTATTGATCCTGCGCTGCTTAAGCTGGAAATTACCGAAAGTATGCTGGCAAATGATGTGGATGCCACCATCGCCATCATGTATCAACTCAAAGAGTTGGGGATTAAGTTCTCGATGGATGATTTTGGGACGGGCTATTCCTCGCTCTCCAGCATCAAACGCCTACCGCTGGATCAACTCAAAATTGACCAGTCGTTCGTGCGCGATATTTTGGTGGATGGAAATGATAAAGCCATTGTGCGCACCATCATCGCCATGGCGCTGAGTATGAATCTCAATGTCATTGCCGAAGGGGTGGAAACCGAAGCGCAGCGCAGCGTGCTGGCACTCAAGGGCTGCACCAACTACCAAGGATATTTATTCAGCAAACCCGTGCCTTTAAGCGACTTTGAAGCGTT
>JAVHPV010000233.1:0-1956 GCA_036170775.1 Gallionella sp.
GCCATTTGTCGAATAAGGCAGGCAGCGTAACCGCGATGAGTATGAGTAATACGGGCGCGATAAAGCCTTTGGATAAGAAGCCAATGCCCATGCCCGTGCCTATCCACAGGCCTGCGCGGAGTACGCGTTCTTGGCTATGCGTCAGGCCATACAGCAGCATGGCGCAACCGCTGAGTAGAGCCAAGTCGGTAATCATTTGGTGGGCGCGCACCAACATGCCGAGACAACCAATGAGAATAATGGCCGCCGCCCAGCCACGATTTTCACCATAAAGTTGGCGACCACTCAGCCCCAAAAACAGCAGCGTGAGTGCGCTATACAAACCACTCGCCAAGCGAGCCCCATCGTGCAATGGCAATACGCCTGAAAACAGATTGGCGAGTAAAGCCCCGCTCCAATAGAACAAGGGCGGCTTGTCCATGTAGGGTTCACCCGCTAGCGTCGGCACTAACCACTCGCCATGTTGCAACATCGAATAAATGATGCCGAAGCTATAGGCTTCATCAGGCTTCCACGGGTCGTGCCCGATCAATCCTGTGGCTATCCAAGTCAGGCACAGCAAGCTCAGCATCAAAGCTTTGCTTGGGGTGATGGGATCGGGGTCGGTGGGTTTTAAAAAATACAAAGTGAGCCTTGCAAATTACAGAAAAGGTTAATCGACGATTTTCAGCATTTGACCTGGCTGTGGTTCGCCTGTCGGATACATGGCATTGATAAGGCGTAAATAACTTTCGGCGGATTTACCCAAGGGCGAACCCTGTGCGAGCGTGGCAAAAGTTTCGCCGACTCGTACTTTAATCAAATGCAGCCTGAGCGGATGCACCTTTTTGCGTTCGTCATGGGTCAGGGCGTGAAAGCTCCGCACGGTGTTAAACACCTCGTCGCGATGTGCATTCAGGGCTTGCCGTGATTTGGCTTGGCCTTGCAAGATGAAGGCTTGGCGATTTAGGTAAATCACCCCGCCATTGGTGTTGGGCAAGTCGATGAACGCGGCGGGTAGACCGTTTACTTCCATGGGTTGAATCTGTGCGCTATAGCCCGCCAAGCGTCGTGCGTAGTCCGTGGGGCTACCTGTTGGTTTTTCATCCATTTTCATTTGGATCATGGCTTCGCCGCCAGGGCTGACGGCGATTAAAGAATCAGGTTGATTATGCACTTGCCAGTCAGCGGGGAATTGCACAGCGATGCCGAGATCACCATGATAGAAGCTGTTATTGCGCACAATCCCTTGATCGCTACTATCGTTAAAAACCAAGCCATCGGTGGCCTTGAGAAACTCGCTACGTCCCGCAAATGGGTTGGCGACATGCTTGCTACCCGCTTCAGTAATGGCTTGTCGGAAGCGCGTATCGTTGTCTGGGTGGGTGGCAAATACGCCGTGGTAACGACGCGGTTCACGGCCTTCCTGTTTGGCTAATTCGGCATCTTTCAATTCTTGGTTCTTGAGTACGCCGACGATGGTGATAATGGCTTGTGGATCGTAGTCAGTCCGCGCCAAATATTCAGCACCTAAGCGATCCGCCTCTAATTCGTGATCGCGTCCATAGCCAGACAACAACGCGCCACCGACCAAATTTACTAGATTTTGCGAACCTGCATTATTTATTTGCGGGACAAAAATAGAGGCGATAGTCAGACCGATATTGGCGGCTTGCGCAGCACTTTGTTGGCGCACCCCGTGGCGCGCTGTGACGTGACCAATTTCATGGCCAATAACGGCGGCCAATTCTGCTTCACTGTTGAGATACGCCATGATGCCACGAGTAATGTAGACATAGCCGCCAGGCAAGGCAAAGGCATTGATTTCGGGAGAATCTAATACCGTGAAGTGGTACTCAAGATTGGGGCGATGACTCTGTTTGGCAATGCGCTGCCCAACGCTGTTGACGTAATCTTGCAGGGCTTTATTTTCGTAAACATGGTATTGCTTTTTAACTTGCTCATCCGATTGGCGGC
>JAVHPV010000234.1:0-1953 GCA_036170775.1 Gallionella sp.
ACGCTCATGGCATAGTCCAAATAGGACTTGCGCATTTCTTCTTCGAGACTGACGGGCAGAGTTTCTTTAGCGAATTGATTCATGGTTTTGGGAATGATGGACAAGGCTCATAAAACAGCGGGCGATTTTACCACGCCAGCCCGCGTTGCGACAAAACTGATTACAAGCCCAGTCTCAATCATCACAATGGTATTTACAATGAGCATTTACCCCCCTAACATCGCTCCATTCAATCAATACAGAAAGTTCACCATGAAAAATCTCCTCCACAGCACCGCGTTGATTTTCCTGATTTCAGCCAGCCAGTTCGCTCAAGCAGGCAATAGCGACGGTTATCTCTACGACACGCGTGCCGTCATCGTGCGTGACAACTACGGCAACTGCGTGCGCACCGCCGAATGGAATGTCGGCAATGCTGTCAAAGAATGTGATGCGGGCTTATTCAAGACGGTGGCCGTCACCCTGCCTAGCGCAGTCGCCGCTGCTCCAGCACTCGTGATCGCCCCCCAACCGAGCCAATTAAACGCTACATTAAGCGCGGATGAGGCTTTCGACACCAACAAAGCAGAACTCAAAGTTGCCGCCAAAGCCAAGCTGTCGCAACTGGTGAAAACCATCAACAGCGGCAATTACGAAAAAATATCCATCACAGGTCATGCGGATCGCACGGGTTCGGCTCGTGGCAATCAATCATTGTCAGAACGCCGCGCCAATGCTGTACACAACTACTTAGTCAGCGAAGGTCTTCCAGCCAGTAAACTGGTCAGCACGGGCGTAGGCAGTAGCCAACCCAAAACCAGTGTCGGCGATTGCGCCAAGCTCAAGGGTGTAAAACTGCGCGCCTGCTTGGCATCTGATCGCCGCGTGGACATCAACGTGACAGGAATTACGGCTAAATAATGAGCAATAACGTCGACCCTGTAGAGCTGGAAAAATTTTCCCAACTCGCGCACAAGTGGTGGGATGCGCAAAGTGAATTCAAGCCGTTACATGACATCAATCCGCTGCGCTTGGGATACATCAACCGCCACGCCGATATAGCGAACAAAACCGTGCTAGATGTGGGCTGTGGCGGCGGTATCTTGGCAGAAAGCATGGCGCACTTAAAAGCCGAGGTAACGGGCGTAGATTTGGCCGATAAATCGCTACAAGTTGCCAAATTACATTTGCTAGAAAGTGGTGAGCAGGTCAACTATCGCAAAATTGCCGTTGAACAACTCGCCGCCGAATCGCCCCAGCATTACGATGTTGTTACCTGCATGGAAATGTTGGAACACGTGCCCGATCCAAGTAGCGTGATTGCCGCTTGTGCGCGACTGGTCAAACCCGATGGCTGGGTGTTTTTCTCCACACTCAATCGCACTCCAAAGGCTTATTTATTCGCCATCATCGGTGCGGAATACGTGCTGAATATGTTGCAACGCGGCACACACGACTACGCCAAATTCATCAAACCCTCTGAACTGGCTCAAGCCTGTCGCAACAATGGCTTGAATGTCATCGAGGTGACGGGCATGAGCTACAACCCGCTGAGCAAAATCTACTCACTGGGCAACGACACAAGCGTTAATTACCTCATCGCCTGCCACAAGGACGCTCAGTGACACGAGCGGTATTGTTTGATTTGGATGGCACGTTTGCCGATACCGCTCCTGATTTAGCCGCAGCACTCAATCATGTCCGCGCTAGCCACGACCTGCCGCCACTACCGTTGCAAGTGTTACGCCCCCAAGCCTCGCATGGCTCGGCAGGACTTCTTAAAGTCGGCATGAATATCACCCCAGAGTGCGCCAATTTCCCAGTGCTCCGCGACATTTTTTTAGCCTATTACAGCGCGCACATCTGCGACCACACGCAGCTTTTCCCTGGCATCGCCGAACTCATCCTCGCCCTCGAACAGCGTCATTTAGCGTGGGGCATCGTCACCAACAAACCACACCGCTACACCGAGCC
>JAVHPV010000235.1:0-2056 GCA_036170775.1 Gallionella sp.
ACCTCTAAGCCCGTTTCATTTTCCGCCAGCTGATAATCGCTGATCAGCAAATCCCATTGCGTACCTTGCGCTAGCTGTTGCCGTAGCATCTCCATGCCTGTTGCTCGCGTGACCTTGCCTCCCCAAGATTCGAGCAGTGTCGCCGTACTTTCCAATACCAAGGCATCATCTTCAACAACGAGTAATGATTTACCAGCTAAGGGCGTTACACTGTGCTGTCTTCTTTCAGCATTTTCTTCATCTGGTGGTATCTGGTTAGACAATGCTAAATGCCTTGGTACATGGGTTAGCGGCACGATCAATGTAAAAACAGAACCCTTATTCGGCGCGGAACGCACCAATAAAACATGTCCCAGCAATTTCACTAAACGTTGTACGATGGATAAGCCCAAGCCTAAACTCTTTTGCGCTTCCAAGCCTGTCGGAGCAATCTGAAAAAACTCTCTAAAGATGTTGTCGAGATTTTGTTGGGCGATACCAATGCCGTTGTCGCGCACTTCGATACGCAGTTTGTCGCCACGTCGGCGACAGGCAATCATCACACAACCTTGTACAGGGGTATAACGTATGGCATTGCTCACCAAATTCATTAGGATGCGTGCGAGCAACACAGGATCGGTCATCACGTAAAGCGGTGGACAGCCTACCACCACACGGATATTTTTGATGCGCGCCAAAAGTTGATAGTCTGCGCTGAAACGCGTCAACAATTCGCTCAGTTCACACGTCTGTATCTTAGGTACAACTGCACCCGCATCAAGTTTTGAAATATCCAACAAGGCGTTGAGCAGCACGGATAATGATTCCACCGAATTCTCCACCTGCCCGACCAAATGCCGCAAATCTTCCCGCGTGACTTTGCGCTGTAACTCTGCAATACATAACCCTAAAGCATGGAGCGGTTGGCGTAAATCATGTGTGGCGATGGCCAAAAAACGACTTTTTTCCTGATTGGCGCATTCCGCTTCATCCTTCTTATTGCGTAAAGCCAAAGTGGCATCGGCTATACGCTGTTGCAAGGTGGCACGCTCTTGCAATAGCTGCACAGCCATACTATTGATACCCGTTTCCAAGGTATTGATTTCGATGACGGGACTGTCTTCCGCGACACGCGTATCCAACTTTCCAGCGGTAAATAAATTAATTGCCAGACTCAGCTGACGTATTGGGGCGGTCAAGCGTTGGCTGGCCAAATAAACCGCGTATAAAACCGCTGACAACAACAACAGCGTCAGAAGAATGGCGAACCATAACAGTTTACTTTTCAGGGTTTGCGTACGCGTTCGATCCATCTCCACAATCACTGCACCGATTTGATCCCCTGGGGTCATCCCCGCTTCCTCAAGATTAAATTGCGCAGTGACGACGGGTTGATATATCCACAGACGAGTTTGGTTACTTAGAACAGGCGGACGCTTGCCTTGCTCATCAAGCTCTTCAGCCACGCGCGTCAATTGTGTTTGCAGGGGATAAGATGGATTGACCAGATTGGCTTGCGCGACGACATCGTGCAAGGGATGGGAAAGTTCTCCCGCATGCGCAAGGGGTTGAGAGGCGCGATCTAATATCACTACTCCATGCACATCCTGCTGCATCAATGCGCCCTGCGCGATACCCACTAAAAAAGGTTTGTTTTGCGCAAATACCGCAAACTCGCTGCCCACCGACAGTTGCTGCGTAACCAATTTGCCACGTTCTAATAGACCTGCATCCAGTGCCGCAAACCGATCATGCAAAAAAAACGTCTCCAAGACTATCGCTAATAGTAGCAGCGGGACGAGCGTCAATAGTGCGACTTGGGTGCGAATACTGTAGCGTTTACTGAGCATCGTTGAACCTAGCAACCGCAGTTGGATGAGTTGCAGTGTGCGGTTTTTGCCAGTTGGACAAGGCGGAATGAGACAGAATAGTCATTCCATTGCAACTCGTTAAACGCAGCCCAACACAGCACACATTGGGCAATTCAGCCCGTCGCAATGCCGCCCCATCGGCGAACCTATTCACTCTTAAAATCAATCTGAAAATCATATGTACCCCCAGCGTTGGAGCACTCAAC
>JAVHPV010000235.1:2156-4437 GCA_036170775.1 Gallionella sp.
AACGGCATCTCGTACAAGATGCCGTTTATTTTATAACGATAACGCTCTGTGTGATTAAGCTGCCACAGCAGCTCTGATTTGCTGCAAGGCATTCGGGTCTTCGATGGTCGTGAGATCACCTGGATCACGCCCTTCACAAATCGCTTGTAGCGAACGACGCAGTAATTTCCCCGAACGAGTTTTGGGCAATAGCGTAACAAAATGCACGCGCGCAGGACGCGCCAATGCACCAAGCTGCTTATCCACCACGCCCATCATTTCTTTTTCCATCGTTTGCTTGCCTTCGGCGGTATCTGCGGCGGCAGCATTCTTCAAAACCACGAAAGCGACCGCAACTTGACCTTTGAGTTTATCTTCCACGCCCACGACGGCGACTTCGGCAACATTGCTATGACTAGAGATACTTTCCTCAATCTCGCGTGTTCCCAAGCGATGCCCAGCCACGTTAATCACATCGTCGGTGCGCCCCAAGATAAAGTAATAACCTTGCTCATCACGAATTCCCCAATCAAAGGTGGAATACACCTGCACGTTACGGAAGTTATCCCAATAAGTTTTGACGAAACGTGCGTCATCGCCATACACCGTTTGCATACAACCCGGGGGCAGCGGCCCTTCGATAACGACCACGCCTTTTTCATTCGCCCCACACTCTTCGCCCGTTGCCTCGTTGAGAATTTTGACTTTGTAGCCATATACAGGAAAACCTGGGCTACCCAGCTTAGTGGGCAAGTCTTGCACGCCCTTAACGACGGTCAAAATCGGCCAGCCTGTTTCGGTTTGCCAGTAATTATCGATCACAGGCACACCTAATTCCGATGAGACCCAATGCGAAGTCGTTTCATCCAGTGGCTCACCCGCCAGATACAGTGCTTTGAGCGAGGACAAATCGTATTTATGCATGAATGCCGTATCGTATTTTTTTAACACGCGAATCGCCGTCGGTGCGGTAAACATACGGGAAACTTTGTATTTTTCAACGACGCTCCACCACACGCCTGCATCGGGCGTAATCGGTAACCCCTCGTACATGATGGTTGCCATGCCGATGATAAGCGGCCCATAAATGATGTAGGAATGGCCGACCACCCAGCCAATGTCGGAGCTGGAAAAATAGGTTTCGCCCGCATTGCCGCAATAAATCAACTTCATCGAGGCGGCCAGTGCCACCGCATGACCGCCCACATCGCGTTGCACGCCCTTGGGCTTGCCCGTCGTGCCAGAGGTATACAAGATGTAAGAAGGTTCATTCGCTTCCAGCCAAGTCACAGGCACTTGCGCCGCCAGATGTTGGGTACGCAAGGTGGCGTAATCCACGTCGCGCCCTGCCACAGTTTGCATCGGCACTAAGCCACGATCAACCAGCAGCACGTGCTGGGGTTTATGCGCCGACAAGTCGATCGCTGCATCCAGCAAGGGCTTGTAAGGCACACGCTTGCCGCCGCGCGAACCGGCATCTACGGACACAATGAGCTTGGGTTGCGCATCTTCAATACGCGTCGCCAAGCTGTTGGATGCAAACCCACCGAACACCACCGAATGAATCGCGCCGATGCGTGCGCAGGCCAACATGGCAAACGCGGCTTGCGCAATCATCGGCATATAAATCAACACACGGTCCCCCTTACTCACGCCTAGCGATAACATAATGGCTGCCATGCGCTGCACCTCAGTCTGCAATTCGCTAAAGGTGTACACCTGCTCGCTATTGGTTTCCGTTGAAATGGCAATCAGCGCGGGCTTATCCCCTTGTGTTTCCACCCAACGATCGACTGCGTTATGGCACAAATTAGTCTGCCCACCGACAAACCATTTAGTAAAAGGCGGCTTGCTGTAATCGAGCACTTGCGTATACGGTTGATGCCAAGAAATTAACGCTGCCTGCTTACCCCAAAAGCCCTGTGGATCATCAACCGACTGCTTGTAAAACTCTGCATAGTTCATAACGCCTCCCTAGTTTTATCGACATTTCAACGCATCAAAATATTTCTTGGCTACCCGCATTCCTCAAATCACATACATATCCACATACTCATTGACCGACATCGCCTCAAACTTGTGCTGGTCGAGTGACACCGCCAAAATCGCTTGTTGTTGTTTGGCTGGGAACTGGCGCGCCAAATTAGTTTTGAATTTTTCCACCAACAAGGGAATGCCGTCTTTGCGACGACGTGCATGACCAATCGGATATTCAACCACCACCTCTTTGAGTGTCTTGCCGTCTTTGAATTCAACCGTCAACGCATTGGCAATAGAACGTTTTTTCGGATCGTGATAATCC
>JAVHPV010000235.1:4537-9313 GCA_036170775.1 Gallionella sp.
AAAGAAATTTTAAACAGCACGTTCTCCATCACATAGCTGCCATAACTGCGTTGGAACTTGAACGCTTGTCCCTTGAAGGAAACATCATAGAAACCCCATGTTTTGGCAGTCAGCACCGAGGGATAACCCATCTCGCCCGTTTTCGCCATCAGTGCTAAGCGCACTGCGCGCGAAGTAGCATCGCCAGCCGCCCAAGATTTGCGTGAACCTGTGTTTGGAGCATGGCGATAGGTACGCAACGATTGTCCATCCACCCATGCCAGTGATACTGCATTGATAATTTCCTCTTTAGACAACCCCAGCATCTCGGCCACCACCGCAGTAGAAGCCACTTTGACTAACAGCACGTGATCCAGCCCTACTTTATTGAACGAATTTTCCAGTGCGATACAGCCTTGAATCTCGTGCGCTTTAATCATGCCTGTCAGCACATCTTTCATCTTGAGAGGCTTTTTGCCTGCCGCGACTGCATTGCGTGACAGCCAATCCGCCGTCGCCAAAATACCACCCAGATTGTCGGAAGGATGCCCCCATTCGGCAGCCAACCAAGTGTCATTGAAATCCAACCAACGGATCATCGCGCCAATGTTAAAAGCGGCTTGCACGGGATCAAGCTGAAATTGTGTTCCTGGCACTTTGGCACCATTGGGCACAATCGTGCCAGGCACAATCGGCCCCAGCAGTTTTTTACACGCGGGATATTCGAGAGCTTCCAGACCACAGCCCAAAGTGTCAATCAGGCAATTGCGCGCGGTATCGTAAGCCACCTCGGAAGTAATCTTGTACTTGCTGACATAGTCAACAATATCGACGATGACTTGATCAGTTTTTGGGCGAACGTTAGAAATATGGGCTGACATGGTTTTCCTTGAATGGATTAAGCGTTAAGAACGTTGAGAGAGCGGGACGAAAGCGAGGTCTTCAGGACCAACATAGTTGGCACTGGGGCGAATAATTTTGTTATCAATGCGCTGCTCGATAATGTGCGCAGCCCAACCTGAAGTGCGCGCGATGACGAACAGTGGTGTAAACATAGCGGTCGGCACGCCCATCATGTGATACGACACCGCCGAAAACCAATCCAAGTTAGGGAACATCTTTTTCACTTCCCACATCACACTTTCCAAACGCTCTGCGATAGCAAACATTTTGCTTGAACCCGCCGCGAGGGAAAGTTCGTGTGCCACTTGCTTGATGACTTTATTGCGCGGATCAGAAATCGTGTAGACAGGATGTCCAAAGCCAATGATGACCTGCTTGTTTTCCACGCGCTGACGAATGTCGGCTTCCGCCTCATCGGGCGAGTCATAACGTTTTTGTATCTCAAAAGCTGCTTCGTTTGCACCACCGTGCTTAGGACCGCGCAGTGCACCAATTGCCCCCGTGATTGCCGAGTACATATCCGACCCCGTGCCAGCAATCACCCGCCCCGTAAAGGTCGAGGCATTGAACTCATGCTCGGCATATAAAATCAGCGACGTGTGCATGGCTTTTTCCCAGAGCGCCCCGACAGGCTTGCCATGTAACAAATGCAAGAAATGCGCCCCGATAGAATCATCATCCGTTTCAACTTCGATGCGCTTGCCGTTGTGACTGTAGTGATACCAGTACAACAGCATCGACCCCAAGCAAGCCATCAACTGATCGGCAATATCGCGCGCGCCTTGGAGGTTGTGGTCATGCGCTTCAGGTAAGACGCAACCGAGTGTTGAAACAGCCGTACGCATCACATCCATCGGATGAGAAGAAGCGGGCAAACATTCCAGCACGGCTTTCACGCTGGCAGGAATGCCCCGCAACGCTTTAAGTTTGCTCTTGTACGCAATCAACTCAGCTTGATTAGGCAACTTGCCGTGTACCAACAAATAGGCAATCTCTTCAAATTCGCAGGTATCCGCCACATCTAAAATATCGTAACCGCGATAGTGCAAATCATTGCCGGTTTTTCCGACGGTACACAAGGCCGTGTTACCCGCCGTCACACCCGAGAGTGCCACGGATTTTTTGGGCTTAAAGCTACTGGTCTGGGGTTCGCTCATGATGTTCTCCAATCGTAGGTTAGTTGGCTTTTTGCTGCACAAACAGCGCGTCTAGTTTCTGCTCGTAATCGTGATAATTGATACGCTCATACAACTCCATGCGAGTTTGCATGGTATCAACGACGTTAGCCTGCGTACCATCTCGGCGGATCGCGTTATAAACATTTTCCGCCGCCTTGTTCATCGCGCGAAATGCCGATAAGGGATACAGCACCAAACTCACCTCCGCTGACTTTAGCTGCGCCACCGTAAACAGCGGCGTTGCGCCAAATTCGGTGATGTTCGCCAACACGGGCACGTGTACTCGCTGCACAAATTTTTGATACATCGCCAGCTCGGTAATCGCTTCGGGAAACAACATATCCGCCCCCGCTTCAACATAAGCGCAGGCACGATCCAGCGCGGCCTCCAAGCCCTCGCTCGCCAACGCATCGGTGCGCGCCATGATGACGAAATTCTCATCCGTCCGCGCATCGACTGCCGCTTTGATGCGATCCACCATTTCCTGCTGAGTCACAATTTCTTTATTCGGGCGATGACCACAACGCTTCGCGCCGACTTGATCTTCGATGTGCATCGCCGCTGCGCCAAATTTAATCATCGCCTTGACAGTGCGCGCCACATTGAACGCCGATGCACCGAAACCCGTATCGACATCCACCAACAAGGGCACATCGCACACATCGGTGATGCGCCGCACATCGGTCAACACATCGTCGAGATTGGAAATACCCAAATCAGGTAAACCCAATGAACCTGCGGCCACCCCGCCCCCTGACAAATAGATGGCGCGATAGCCTGCGCGTTGAGCTAACAACGCATGATTAGCGTTAATTGTTCCCATCACTTGCAATGGAGACTCTTCCTGAACAGCCCGTCTAAAGGCCGCACCTGCCGAATGTAAGCTCATCATTCCTCCTAGATTGTTGCATCGTTAACCGACTGAGCTAGTGCTACGCAAGGTGTGTGCCAACACCCGCATATAAACACTATCAAATTGTATTGATAGATAAAAAATCCTATTCTGATTTTTTTATCAGAATGAATTCCCCAAAATGTTTCATTATATGTTTCAATTGAAACAATAAAACCACCAAGAATGAAACAGCATCATGCCTACCCCAATCAGCTTCAACCGTGACAACAGCGACAAACCTGTGATATGGACAGTTTCCATCACGCGTTTGCTCGACTTGTTCCGCGACATCACCCCAGAATTTGACGAACGTGCGCATATTGAACCGATCAATCTCGGCTATGAAGAGGCGGTGCGACATATTCGTGAACGCTTAGATAATGAACGCTGTGATGTAGTAATTGCCGCAGGATCGAATGGCGCATATCTCAAAAGTCGGCTATCCATCCCCGTGGTGATTGCCAAAGCTAGCGGTTTCGATGTCATGCAAGCCTTGTCGCGTGCACGCAAAATCAGCCCCAACATCGCTATCGTCACCTATCAAGAAGCACTCCCTGAACTGGAAGATTTTAAAAACACCTTTGATTTTGCAGTAGCTCAGCGCACTTATGTCACCGCAGAAGATGCGCGCGCGCAGGTCAGCGAGTTGAAATCCAGTGGCATCCAAGCAATCGTCGGGGCGGGTCTCATCACCGATATGGCGGAAGAAATCGGCGTACACGGCGTAATTGTTTACTCAGCAGCCACAATCCGCAAAGCCTTCGAGGATGCCCTCGAAATTGCCCGATTCACCCAAGTGGAATTGACCCGCAATCGCACGCGTCCTGTGGCTGACACGCTGCGCGCCAAGCATGGTTTGACTGATTTACGCGGTGACTCAGCCGCCATGCAAACGCTACGCCAGTCTATTGTGCTGTTCGCTAAATCGCCCGCCACGGTCTTGATTCAAGGAGAAACTGGCACGGGTAAAGAGCTCGTCGCACAAGCCATCCACCGCGAAAACTCACATGCGCAAGGCGGGAACAAACCCTTTGTGGCGGTAAATTGCGGCGCGATTGCCGAATCGTTATTAGAAGCGGAATTGTTCGGCTATGAAGAAGGTGCTTTTACGGGTTCACGACGCGGCGGACATGCAGGCTTGTTTGAAGCAGCGCATCGCGGCACTTTATTTTTAGACGAAATTGGTGAAATGCCGATCGCCCTGCAAACCCGTTTGCTGCGCGTTCTGGAAGAACGTGAGGTCGTCAGAGTTGGCGGCACACGCCCAATCCCCGTCAATGTACGCATCATCAGTGCCACGCACTGCAACTTGGCCGAACGTATCCAACAAGGACAATTTCGCGCCGACTTGTTCTATCGTCTCGGCGTGTTGCGCTTAAGCCTGCCACCACTGCGAGAACGTGCTGCGGACATCATCCCCTTAGCCGAATGGTATTTGAAAAATGCACTCGCCTCGCTGGGTAGCCGTTCACAGGCCAATCTGCATGCAGAAATTCTCGGCTGCGCTCCCTTACTACACAACTATCCGTGGCCAGGCAACGTGCGGGAATTGCGCAATCTGATGGAACGCATTGCGCTATTCTTAGCCGCAGAACCGTTGCAATCGTTGACCGCCACATTTATGCGAAATGTCGCACCAGAACTCAACGCAACGACTACACCGCTAGCCGTACTAACGCCCCCACCCGTCGGGGCTTCAAGCATCGCTGAAGTTGTCGAAAAATTTGCGGGAAATCGTGAAGCAGCCGCCAAACATCTAGGCATCAGCCGCACCACCCTATGGCGCAAACTACGTTCAGAATCGACCTAGGGATGTACTGA
>JAVHPV010000236.1:0-1950 GCA_036170775.1 Gallionella sp.
ATGGTTTTGTCAATGTCTTCCCGCAGCGGGCCGGCGTTACCGATACAGGTGGTGCAGCCGTAAGCCGCCAAGCCAAAGCCCAATTGCGTCAAGGGTTCTAGCAGCCCAGCGTTGGTCAGATATTCGGTGACGACGCGCGAGCCTGGGGCTAAGGTGGTCTTGATGTGCGGCGCGACTTTCAAGCCTTTCGCCACCGCCTTCTTCGCCAATAAGCCCGCCGCCAGCAACACGCCGGGATTGGAGGTGTTGGTGCAAGACGTAATCGCGGCGATCAGCACGTCGCCGTTGCCAATGTCTAAACCGTCTTTGCCGGTGGCGTAACGGGTGTTCAACTTATCGGCAGGCTGGTTGAATCCATTCTCCGCGATAGCTTTGCTGAACAGCGTGTTGAAGGTGTCTTTCATCGCAGGCAACGCGATGCGGTCTTGTGGACGCTTCGGGCCGGCGAGTGATGGCACGATGCTGCTCAAGTCCAATTCAACCACGCTGCTGTAGTCTATGCTGCCCGCTTGAGGAATACCGAACAGACCTTGTGCCTTGAAGTACGCCTCGAACGCCGCGACTTCATCCGCTGTGCGGCCCGTGTTCTTCATAAACTGCACCGTCACTTCATCCACGGGGAAGAAACCCATCGTCGCGCCGTATTCGGGAGCCATGTTGGACAAGGTGGCGCGGTCGGGTACGGACAGCGCGCTTGCGCCTGTGCCGAAGAACTCGACGAACTTGCCCACCACTTTATGTTTGCGCAGCAACTCCGTGACGGTCAGCACCAAATCCGTCGCCGTCACGCCTTCGCGCAACTTACCGGTTAGATTCACGCCGACCACATCTGGGGTCAGGAAGTACACGGGTTGCCCCAACATGCCGGCTTCCGCCTCGATACCGCCCACGCCCCAACCGACCACGCCGATGCCGTTGATCATGGTGGTGTGGCTGTCCGTGCCAACGAGCGTATCGGGATAAGTCACGCCATCTTTCTGAATCACGCCGCGCGCCAAGTATTCCAAGTTCACCTGATGCACGATGCCGATGCCGGGGGGCACGACCTTGAAGGTGTCAAAGGCTTGCATGCCCCATTTCATAAAGCGATAGCGTTCGGTGTTGCGCTCGAACTCCAGCTCCATATTGATTTTCAGCGCGTTCGGATTGTTGTAACTATCAATCTGCACTGAGTGGTCAACCACTAAATTGACTGGAACGAGCGGCTCAATGACCTTGGGGTCTTTACCTGCTTTGGCGGCGGCATCGCGCATGGCGGCGAGGTCGGCCAGCAGCGGCACGCCCGTAAAATCTTGCAACACGATACGCGCCACGATGAAGGGAATCTCTTGCGTGCGTTCCGCATTTGGCTGCCAGTTCGCCAGTTCGCGTACATGCTGTTCTGTCACCTTCTTGCCGTCGCAATTACGCAGCACCGATTCCAGCACGATGCGAATGGAGATCGGCAGACGCGAGATATTGCCGATGCCTGCTGTTTCGAGGGCGGCGAGGGAATACAACGCGGAAGTCGTGCCATTGGCGAGGCTGAGTGTTTGGCGAGCGTTGAACAAGTTGGTTGATGCAGTGGGCGACATGACAAGGACTCCGAAGTTGAAAAAATGTGGCGCGATTATAGAACGTAGCGCAGCGTTCAGCGAAGCGCGTTACATCGCACCATGCAGTGAAATACGCTTGGTGGTAAAGCAAGATTGTTCCTTCAATCTGTAGGAGCTCGATTCATCGAGCGATTTTTGACTACCTTATCGCGCGATGAATCGCACTCCTACATTAAATCTAGGGAGACGCTGATTTGTTCGTCATCTCCGCATTTCGACAGGCTCAAGATAAACTGGCTTTCCGCCAGGCGGAGATCCAGAGCCTGGATATAACGGATTCCCGCCTATGCGGGATAACCAGCGACTTGCCAGCTTGCTGAGTCGCATGGCGAATGGTTTCATCAATGACAAAACC
>JAVHPV010000237.1:0-1922 GCA_036170775.1 Gallionella sp.
AAGTACTGCAACATGTTCAAACCTTCGCGGAAGTTCGCGGTAATCGGCGTTTCGATAATGGAACCATCCGGTTTCGCCATCAAGCCACGCATCCCTGCCAGCTGGCGCAACTGAGCCGCAGAACCACGCGCACCTGAGTCCGCCATCATGTAGATGGAGTTAAATGACTCTTGCATCACCGCCTTACCTTTAGCATCCAAACGTGGCAAGCCGGTACTGCGTTCAACCACAGGCTGGCTTCCCCATTGTTCCATCATCGCCTTAGCCACTTCATCGCCCGTGCGCCCCCAAATATCCACGACCTTGTTGTAGCGTTCACCATCGGTCACCAAGCCGGAGGTATATTGAGAATGAATCTCGTGTACTTCTTTTTCTGCCGCAGCAATCAGATTGTTCTTTTCGGGCGGAATCAACATATCATCCACGGCAATTGAAATACCCGCACGCGTCGCGTAAGCAAAACCGGTGTACATCAACTTGTCCGCCATGATGACAGTGTCACGCAAACCACATTGACGGAAACTTGCGTTAATCAAACGCGAAATCTCTTTTTTCTTGAGTGCTTTGTTTATTAAAGCAAACGGCAGCCCCGCAGGCAGCACTTCAGACAACAACGCACGCCCAACGGTAGTTTCTTGACGGACTATTTTTTCAACGGGCTCACCTGCTGCATTTTTTTCAACTTGCTTTAAGCGCACCGTGACTTTGGCTTGCAAATCGACTTCACGGGTTTCATAGGCACGCGATACTTCTGCGATATTGGCAAACATCGAACCTTCGCCACGTGCGCCCATATTCTCACGCGTCATGTAGTACAAGCCCAACACAATATCTTGCGATGGCACGATGATCGGCTCACCGTTTGCAGTGTGCAGTACGTTGTTTGAAGCCAACAGCAATGTACGGCATTCCATCTGCGCTTCAAGTGACAGGGGCACGTGAACGGCCATTTGGTCACCGTCAAAGTCGGCGTTGAACGCGGTACACACCAAAGGATGCAATTGAATTGCTTTACCTTCAATCAAAATCGGTTCAAAGGCTTGGATACCCAAACGGTGCAAAGTTGGCGCACGGTTCAGCATCACCGGATGCTCGTGGATAACCTCTTCAAGAATATCCCAAACAATCGGCTCTTCTGCTTCCACCATGCGCTTACTTGCCTTAATGGTAGTCGCCAAGCCCATTGCTTCTAAACGACTGAAGATGAATGGCTTAAATAACTCAAGCGCCATTTTTTTCGGCAGACCGCACTGATGCAATTTAAGTTGTGGCCCCACCACAATCACTGAACGCCCAGAATAGTCGACGCGCTTACCCAACAAGTTTTGACGGAAGCGACCGCTCTTACCCTTAATCATATCCGCCAAAGATTTCAGTTGGCGTTTGTTGGCACCGGTCATGGCTTTACCGCGACGGCCATTGTCCAGCAATGAGTCTACCGCTTCTTGCAACATGCGCTTTTCGTTACGCACGATGATGTCAGGGGCTTTTAATTCCAATAAGCGACGCAGGCGATTGTTACGGTTAATCACACGACGATATAAGTCGTTTAAGTCAGAAGTCGCAAAACGTCCACCATCCAAAGGCACCAAAGGGCGCAACTCAGGAGGCAACACGGGCAATACTTCCAAAACCATCCATTGTGGCTTGATACCTGAAGCCTTGAAGGCTTCCAGCACTTTCAAACGCTTTGCGTATTTCTTGATCTTGGTTTCCGAGCCCGTGGCCGCTAAATCAGCACGGATAGTTTCAATCTCGGTACTGACATCAAGGTTCGACAGTAGCGCGCGCACACCCTCTGCCCCCATTAAAGCGGTGAATTCGTCGCCGAATTCTTCAGTCTTCGCCAAGTAGTCATCTTCCGACAATAGCTGACCACGATTCAATGGGGTCATGCCAGGCTCGGTAACCACATAAGCTTC
>JAVHPV010000238.1:0-1919 GCA_036170775.1 Gallionella sp.
TAGCGGCGGAGACGGGGGTGGTGATGCTGATCTATCTGGAAAAAGCTTGGCAGGAGGTGCAGGCTCATTGCGCAGAAGCTGGTCACAAACCTTCAGCACAAGACTTGTACGCCGCCATCATGGCAGGCGCAGTCGAACGGGTGCGCCCCAAGATGATGACCGTGGTCGCCATCATGGCCGGCCTGCTGCCCATCCTGTGGAGCAGCGGCACCGGCTCGGAAGTGATGCGCCGCATCGCCGCACCGATGGTGGGCGGCATGGTGTCGTCCGCCGTGCTCACGCTGCTGGTGATTCCGGTCATCTATGCGCTGATCAAACAACACCAGACTTTTTCAACTACCAACCCCATCAGAAAGGAAATACCATGAAAACATTCATATTCGCTTTAGGACTGGCAATCGCTGCAAGCAGCGGAATGGCAAAGGCCGCCTCGCAGGTACACGACATGTCCCAACATCAGATGGCAATGCAGCCAGCTGCCAAACAGGAAGGTGTGGGTGTGCTCAAAGCGGTGAATGCAAAGGCCGGCAAAGTACAGATCGCACATGAAGCCATCACCGCACTCGGTTGGCCGCCGATGACCATGTGGTTCGCGATGCACGATCCTTTACCGCAAAGCATCAAGGCCGGTGACGCAGTGCGCTTTGGAATGCTGCAGGATGACAAAAAGCAGTGGGTGATTGTCAAGATCACGCGCAAATAAACCACTACCCAAGAACGCGACAAAATGAAAATACTCAGTCGATTTTTGCTCGTGCTTGCACTCGCCCTCACGGGGGTGAATGCCGCACAGGCCGCAACAGCCATCACGGTTCACAAAAGCCCGACCTGCGGCTGCTGCGAAAAGTATGTGGATTATTTGCGCAAGAACGGTTTTGCGGTAAAGGCCGTGAATGAATCCGACATGGATGCGGTCAAGAAGCGTTATGGCATGACTCATGCAGCCAGTTGTCACACCGCGTTAATCGACGGCTATGTAGTCGAGGGGCATGTGCCGGTCACTGCCATCCGTAAATTGCTCAAGGAGAAACCCGATCTCATCGGCATCAGTGTCCCCGGTATGCCGATGAATTCGCCCGGCATGGGCGAAATAAAGAAAGGCACACTGACCGTTTACGCCGTGCCAAAAGACGGGAAAGAACCTTATGTGTTCCCGGTCGAATGAACCCTGCACGCATGATGTTTTTCATGCACAACACAAGAGGCACAGATGATTGAAATCATTCCAAACTGGCATCCGATATTCGTGCACTTCCCGATAGCCTTTGCCACAGCGTCCGTATTCTTTTTTGTCGCAGCCAAATTATTCAGGAGGAAAAAATGGGCTGTGCAGTGCTTGCTTGTCGGTCGCTGGATGCTGTGGGGTGCGGTCATCTTTGCCGGTATCGCAGCGATTTTTGGCTGGTTTGCTTACAACAGCGTAGCGCATGATGAAGCAGGACATCTGGCCATGACACTGCACCGCAACTGGGCATTGAGTGTCTTGGTTTCACTGCTTTTGCTCGTGGTAATAGAAACGAGATCGCGACGCTCGGCTGCAACGCCGTCTTACGCATTTCTGGTTCTGATGGTCACGGCATGGCTGCTGGTAATCGGCACCGCATGGCATGGTGGCGAACTGGTTTATCGACACGGGCTGGGGGTGATGTCCTTGCCCGATGCTGAAGGTTCGGATCATCCTCACGAGCATGGCACTGACCATGGCGAGATACCTGTGCAAGGCGGAGATATTTCTCATGAAGATGACCCTGTTTATAGTCGCGCTGATGCAGCGAACACCGTGAACACACCACCCTCGAAGACTGATCATACCCATGGGTTTGAAACGCCGCCGCATGACCGGGCTGCCCGGTAAACCCAAATGAAAGGAACGAACCATGACACAAAACATTGATCCAGTCTGCGGCATGACGGTGCAA
>JAVHPV010000239.1:0-1909 GCA_036170775.1 Gallionella sp.
GCATAGGTATCGTTACCGTTACCCGTATTGGTTAAGGTATGCGGCAAGCTGATCGGCTGGCCTGGTGCGCCCACCACGGTTTGTGGCGTAACCAAAGTCAGCGCGGCCACTTGCTGAACTGTCGTCACAACAGTATTGGAAGTTGCAGTACGCGTGATCGCAGAAGCATCCGTATAGGTTGCAGCCGCTTGGTTACCAATAGTCGTTCCAGCCAAAGGAGCCGCCAAAGCAGCCCCCGTACCGAAACCAATCATCGCCACGACAGCAAGCATATTCCGCATTGCGGATCTCCAGCTGGATCGCGGCGTATTTGATAGGTTTTTCATTATCTATACCCCTTGTAAGAATTTAAGAAAGAATTTACGCACATCACAAAACAAAAAAGATTTAAACACCCCTGCTTAGTCATCTCATTTTTTCGCCCCCTCTGCCAAAGCCTGCCCAACTGGCGCGAGGCGAATGCGAGCGAAAACGGTAGTTTTTTGACCTGCGGCTAGATCGCCCACAGCCCAACGCAAGCTGCGATATTCCGTTACAGGAACATCGCGCTCTTCAATTTTTCCATTGGCTAATTTCACTTTTTTACGCAACGGCACAGCCGCGTAATTCACCCCGTTAGTACTCGCCATCACATTTTGTGGTCGAGCACTATCAGGCACATATTCAGTTTCAGCGGGAATCGGCAAAGTCGCTTGCAACTGACTGATGGCATGCGTAGAGACATTGCGATAAGTCGCTTGGTATTCAACGATCTCGCCAGGCTTGATACGATCCACAGCCTCCAGCTTTTCCTCATGCCCCTGCTTGGTCACTTTATGCTGTTGCAGCACCACCTCAACATCACTTTTGACCGCCGCTTTCAGCGGAGCTTCGGCTTGCGCCCAAGTGCTTTGCAGCAACGCCACAAACCCCAGCGCAACCATCACATTTCGCAGTTTTAACATTGCCATACTCTCCTAAAACAATAATTGACAGATTCGTCAGTTGATTGGTTGATTTAGCACAATCCAACAAACCACTTGCTTGCTATTTTTCGTTAAATCCAAACACTCAATTTACTCAGCAGATGCGGGATTTGTTCTATCATTGGCGAAGCCACTCGCCACTCGACTCAGGCGACAAGCCAGCTTATATTGAGCCTGTCGAAGACGGAAAGCGCCAAATAGACCGACAAGCCCCTAAGACAATAACCGCAGCCAAACGAGAGACACTAGGCAATGATTATTGTTTTTAGTTCCCAATGTTTGTAGGCGATTTTCCTACATTCATTGTAGGAAAATCGCCTACAAAACACCAACGAGATTCCGACAAACGGCAACGCTTAGCGCATATCTTTTGGATGACTGCAATTGTTTTATTTTGTTGTCCGATGCGAAGCACCTGCACCGATTGCTGCGCAGTATGCCTCAACACTCAATGAGCAGTCTAGTGTTGTATCACTCTGATTTGCGGCGCAAAAATAAGGCGGGGATGAGTTGTTGCGGTTTGCCTGTGGGAATTTCAGTGGGTTTGATTGGCGCACTGGGTGCGGCTCGACTAACACTGGGTTCGTAAGGCTTGTCAAACCAAGCATCACGGCTAGGGTGCTTTTCTGTCACGGGATGCGAGGTGAAACCATGTCCAGAATGTGCTGTGTGAGCGGGTTTATGTGGGCGCATTGCCGTAGGTGACTGCGGACTGGTTACTTTACTGATTTCACGTTTGATAAGTTTTTCAATTTCGGACAGGTATCGCTCTTCGTCGGGCGCGACCAAGGAAATCGCCGTACCCGATGCCCCCGCCCGCCCAGTACGCCCAATACGATGCACATAATCTTCGGGCGCATGTGGTATCTCATAGTTAATCACCATCGGTAAATGGTCAATGTCCAAGCCGCGTGCAGCAACATCGGTCGCTATCAACACGCTCA
>JAVHPV010000240.1:0-1901 GCA_036170775.1 Gallionella sp.
GTCATGGTTGGCTTTCTGAAAATTATTTATTGGGATAAAACAACACGAGGCGATAGCCACTCGGCTTGAGATCGGCGGTATCTAGGGGCAATTTAACCATGAGTTCGTGGTTGGCGAGCAAGCCTGTGGCTTCCTGTTCAACAGGAGGCAAGTAGTCGCTCGGTTTGAAAGTGCGACGTGCCAAAGGTTGGTCGTGATCGTCGTTCAGGGTAAGTTCCAAACTCGGATAGGCTTGTGCGTAGCTGGCGCGGTTGCGTAACAACGCATCGAGCGTAATGTGGTTTTCCTGATTAGGATCGGCTTCCAGATCGGAAGATTCAATACTCATGAGTTCTTCATTGTGTGGCAACGGCACGCTTGCGCCCAATAAACCGCTGTAACTTTGTAACATGGGCTTCAGGTTGGGATAGTGAGCGGCAATGTCTACACGGAAAAAATAGATGGCTTGCGCAGAGAGCGTCACTAACAGGAGTAATGCGCTTACTATCCAAAGCCAAGTACGCGGCTTTGCACTGGCCGCATCTTGGCTTGTTTCTGACTCTTGGTTGTGACTTGGATCAATGACTGGCGTAATTACCCTTGGCACTGCTTTGCTTGTCGCTGGAGCGGTTAGAGGTTGGCTGAAATCAAGATCTCTGGCAGCGATAACCGCTTGCGGCACAGGATTGGCAATATATTCGCTGGCGGGGGGGGCTGCGGGCGTATCAACAACCGCAGCATCCTGTGGCGTAAGCTCTTTTATAGGGTAGCAAAGAGTTTCAGTAGGAATCAGCCGCTGCGGCACTGCATCGGGTAGCGCAACCGTACTTGGTTGTGCTGGCTCAGCGATAGGTAATTCAAGTTGTGGATCGGGTTCGCTGGGAATGAAGCTTAGGCGTG
The DNA here is from genome assembly GCA_036170775.1 of Gallionella sp. Lineage (GTDB taxonomy): Bacteria > Pseudomonadota > Gammaproteobacteria > Burkholderiales > Gallionellaceae > Gallionella. The sequence goes on from JAVHPV010000240.1 coordinate 880, forward strand.
CATCGAAGGCTTGCAAACAATGCCCGCAACGCACCATGCCTTGATGCGCTTGTAGTTGCTGTTGAGCGATCTTGAAGCGAGTTGCGCAATGTGGGCAGAGGGTAGTTCCGCTCATGTTTAGCCTTAACGCTTATGTCCCGATAGGCACGACCAACCCTCTTCAAAAATGGGTTCATTCAGGTCGAACCATTGTTGGTAGATGTTCATAACATCCGTCGCCTGCTCTTGCAAAATACCCGACAACACGATCTGTCCGCCTGGTTTGGTTGCACCCGCTAATAACGGGGCGAGCATCCGCAAGGGGTTGGTGAGAATGTTTGCCACCACTAAATCATAAGTGGCGTGCGGCGTGTTATTGGGCAAATAGAATTGTACTTTTTCAACTTGGTTGGCGAGGGCATTGTCGCGGCTGGCAATTACTGCTTGCGCATCCACATCTACCCCCACCGCTCGCTCTGCGCCCAACTTAAGTGCCGCAATCGCCAAGATGCCCGAACCGCAACCGTAATCCAACACACTTTCGCCACCGCGCAGATTATTGTCTAACCAGCGCAAACACAGTCGTGTGGTGGGATGGCTGCCCGTACCAAATGCCAAGCCGGGATCTAGCACAATGTTGATCGCGTTGGGATCGCTGGGCGTGTGCCACGTCGGCACAATCCACAAGCGCGGTGAAATAGGAATGGGGTCAAATTGCGATTGTGTCAAACGCACCCAATCGTTATCTGCCAGCGGTTCGATGCGATAGGTAGGCAATTCGCTAAGCTGGATGCGTTGAGCAGCCTGTTGCAATATCGCGACGACATCTTGGTCATCATCGAACAAGGCACTGACGCGATTATGCAACCACACGCCTGGCGGCGGTTCGCCTGGCTCACCGAAAATCGCTTGTTCGTCAGGCGTATCCGCATCTGCATCAAGCAAATCAACTGATAGCGCACCGAGTCCCAGCAAAGCTTCGCTGAGTACCTCGGCGTGACTGGCATCGCTATCAACAATCAGGGTTAACCAAGCCATTATTT
>JAVHPV010000241.1:0-1886 GCA_036170775.1 Gallionella sp.
AACACAAAGGGCGGAGTTGGAAAAACAACAACAGCCGTGCATCTTGCAACAATGCTTGCGCGAATTGGTAAAACTTTGCTGATCGATGGCGACCCACAAGCCAGCGCCGCCAGCTGGGCGGCATGGCGCCGCGACAATCCGACCGATGCGCCAAGCCCAACGACTACATGCCTGGCCGGCAAAGCAATCCTTACAGAAGGAAAACAACTTGCAGCAGGCTTCGAGCATGTTGTAGTGGATGCGGGTGGACGTGACTCAGTTGGTTTGCGGTCAGCTTTGCTTTTGGCACAAATGGCTATTATTCCGATTGGAGCAAGTAATCTGGACGCGGCGGCCATGACTGACTTGTTGACGGTCGTTGAATTGGCACGCGACTATAACCCGGTACTGGATGTACGTGTGTTGCTGACTAGGGTGGATCCGCGCACTAAGGACGCCGCTGAAATGTTGGTTTTTCTGTCAGAACAAAAATTGACTGTATTGCCAACGAAGGTTTGTGAGCGCGTCGCGTTCCGTCGCGCCATTGGTGAGGGCTCCATTGTGCAAGAATTAGGACGCGATCAGGCCGCTATTGCCGAAATGGAAGCTTTTTTTAAAGAGGTGCAAGTTTGAAAGCAAAACCTAATACAGATCAGTTTAGCCCTAAAAAAGACCCGTCTAATTTTTTAGAAGGAGGAGCTGCTGATGTCGCGGACAGGATAGATAGCCTGCCAATCGCTCAAATACCCGCACTGGCCAGCGCTAAAGTGCATCGAGAGCAAAAAGTTTTTCGACTGCCAATGGATATTATCCTCGCGCTAAAACGCGAATCTTATGAGCTGTCCGTTAAAACTGGCAATCGTGTGACTGAAACAGAATTAGTTGAAAAAGCGCTTCGTGCGTATATAGCTATATAGCTATATACGCACTACTATAGGAGTGTCCTGTTTTAAAATGTATGGCTTGGAAAAAAGAGAATCCAACATGAACAGTGACGTGAACAAGGAAGGTTTACAAGCAAAAGCAGAGTTGATGCAGCAAGAGCAGCTATTCGCCTGTCTCGATGAATTGAAGCCATCGTTAACACCAAAGCCACACAATTTATTACCGGATCGCCACGCTAACCGGGATTTCTTTCTGGCTGACCTGTTTGACTATGCCATGAAGGATGATGGCGCAAGTATGGAAGCCCCTATTTTTACCTTGTCCACGAAGCCAGACCTAACAACTTGGAATTGGGAAAGCAAGGACGGCAATAAAAAAATTGAGGTTTACCCTAGCGTAAAAGGAAGGGCTACCCAGTTCGACAAAGACGTGTTGATCTTCGTGGTGTCGCAAATGACAGAAGCATTGAATCGAAACTGCGAGGATGCTAAAAACCGAACTGTGCGCTTTGTGGTCTACGACTACCTAGTATCTACGAACAAGCCAACTGACGGACGTGAATATAAACGACTTCGCTCGTCTTTTGAAAGGCTTAGAGGCACGTCAATTACAACTGACATAAGAACAGGCGGGAAGCGGGTTCAGGAGGGCTTTGGAATTATAGACAACTGGACAATTGTTGAAAAAGCCCCAGACGACGAGCGAATGATTGCTGTAGAAGTCACATTATCAAAATGGCTTTTTAATGCGGTTCAGGCACACGAAGTTCTTACGATACACAAGGACTATTTTAGGCTTAGAAAACCGCTTGAACGACGACTTTATGAGCTTGCAAGAAAGCATTGCGGTCATCAATCTAGCTGGAAGATAGGGATAGAATTACTGCGTGAAAAGTGTGGCGCACATAGCCATCTGCGCGCTTTCAAAAGTCAGGTAATAGCTATTGCTAGGTCTGGAACCTTACCTGAATATCGCCTGGTATACGACCAGGAGAACGATCAAGCGTGGTTTTACAACAAAAA
>JAVHPV010000242.1:0-1877 GCA_036170775.1 Gallionella sp.
GGGTGATGCCTTGTGGTTGACGCAAAATTTGCATAAACAGCGCGCGACTTTCAGGGGCGCGCCGAAACTTGGCATCAATAGCGTGTTGTGAACGCCATAGTGCGCGTAGCGTTTTCGCGCTCAGGTCGGTTAATTCTGGGTGTTGTTCAAGGAGTAGAAATAGTTCAAAAATTGTCGCGGGTTGTTGCTCAAATAACTGTTCATCACGCACTTCAATCAGATCGCCTATGACGCGAAAGTTTTCATTTAAGGCGTGTTGCGGCAAGGTGTTGCGAAACAAGCGATCACGTAAGTTTTGCAGCACGATGGTGTTGAATTGGCGCACCGCTAAACGCGTTTGATAATAATGCTGCATGAGGTGTTCGCTGGCACGTCGATTCGCCGAGGGTGGAATGCCCATTTGTTCGGCGAGGGTGGTTTGGAAATCAAACAAGAGGCGATCTTCCCGACGTTTAGCCAGATAGTGCAAACGAATGCGTAAGGTTTGTAGCAGCCCGTCATGGCGGGTGATTTGGCGTGCTTCGCTGTGGCTGATTAAACCGCTATCAGCTAATGCACTCCACGTTGTGCCGAGTCCTGCGGCGCGACTAATCCATGTGACAGTTTGTAAATCACGCAATCCACCAGGGCTTTCTTTGAGATTGGGTTCGAGATTGAAATCTATTTCGATAAAACGCGTGTGGCGTTGCTGCTGCTCGGCCAGTTTGGCCTGATAAAAATCGCGCGGCTTGAGTTGCTGCTGCATCGCTGCGCACAGTTGGGTGAACAGCAGTTCTGCGCCGCATAAACGCCGTGCTTCAAGTAAATTGGTTTGTACTGTGATGTCGCTGGCTTCAATTAAACATTGTGTCACGGTGCGGATGCTGTGACCGACTTCTAGACCTATATCCCATAACAAACCAATCAATTGTTGCAACTTGAGTTGTAACGCCTCATCGGGATCGGCATCCAACAAAATCAACAGATCGATATCGGATTTTGGATAAAGCTCCCCGCGTCCATAGCCGCCCACCGCCACCAGCGCAAGTTGGCTAGGCATGGCGAGTTGCAACCAGAGATGGCGTAAGTAGCGGTCGATTAAATGGCTATGCGAGTGGAGGAGTTGGCGAGCTTTGCCGTGCTGATAAAAATCTTGCTCAAGAGCCTGACGCTCCGCGCGTAATGCCTCACGGAGTGGGTTGATCTGAGCAATGTCAGGGAGTGATTTATTGCTCAGCAGGCGCGGGGCAGCCATCGGAAACGGTCAATACTTCAAAGCCAGTATCAGTAACGAGAATGGTGTGCTCGTATTGCGCAGACAAGCTGTGATCCTTAGTGACCACTGTCCAGCCATCACCGAGTTGCTTGATTTCCTTCTTGCCTGCGTTAATCATCGGCTCGATGGTAAACACCATGCCCGCTTCCAGCTTCAATCCCGTCTTGGGGCGACCATAATGCAATACTTGCGGTTCTTCATGAAAGCGTACGCCGATGCCATGCCCGCAGAATTCGCGTACCACACTGTAGCCTAGCGGTTCGACAAAACTTTGAATGGCAAAACCAACATCGCCCAAATACGCGCCTGCCTTGACAGCACGAATGCCGCGCCACATGGATTGATAAGTGATTTCGCACAAGCGTTTGGCTTGAATAGAGGGTTCACCGACAAAGAACATACGGCTGCTATCACCGTGATAACCATCTTTAATGACCGTGATGTCCAGATTAACAATGTCGCCATTTTTCAAGGCTTTGTCGCTGGGCACGCCGTGGCAGACCTGATGGTTGATCGAGGAACAAATAGACTTAGGATAGGGTGTGTGTCCACCTGGTGCATAGTTGAGCGGGGCAGGGATGCCTTGTTGCACGTCCACGATTAAATCATGGCACAGCTTATC
>JAVHPV010000243.1:0-8888 GCA_036170775.1 Gallionella sp.
CGCTGACTATTTTTTCTTGACCACAATGCCACGCTTCTACTGTCCCGCCCCCCTCCCCACCAGCAGTCGTTTCGACTTGCCCGCCGAAGCGGCTCACCATGCCGCACGTGTGCTGCGTTTACGCGTGGGCGACGCTGTAGAGATTTTTGACGGCACGGGGGCTGCCTGCCTCGGTGAAATTGAGGAGATCAGTGGCAAGCGCGTCACTGTGTCGCATGCCCAAGCGGCGCATCAGTCGCGTGAATCTGCGCTACATACGATCTTGGCACAAGCTTTGTGCAGTAGCGAAAAAATGGATTGGGTGATTCAAAAAGCAACGGAGCTAGGTGTAACTGAAATTCAGCCGCTCGCCACCGAACGTAGTGTGGCTAAACTGTCCGCCGAACGCGCTGAAAAGCGTGCCGAACATTGGCAACAAGTTGCGATTTCTGCCTGTGAGCAATGTGGCCGTAACGTGATGCCCATCATCCACACGCCGTTGGACATTCAGGCATGGTTACAACAGCAACGTAACCTCACTCACAGCAAATTCATCCTCCTGCCAGAAGGCGCGCAATCCCTGCAAGCGCAAACTTTCCCCCAAGAAAGTGTCGTGCTAATGATCGGTGCGGAAGGCGGGTTTTCTCCTGCTGAAAGTGCCAGTGCCTTGCTGTGCGGGTTTACCCCAATAAAAATGGGGGCGCGCGTCATGCGCACCGAAACGGCTGCCATCGCGGGACTGACCGCTTTGCAAATGCTCTGGGGCGATTTTTAGCCCCCCGCGAAACTGCTATTGGCATACCACTACAAAGTTTCGCCCAATTCGCTGACTGCGAACAAGCGACGATGCTCACGTATCGCATAACGATCGGTCATCCCAGCAATGTAATCGGCCACGGTACGAGCTAACGCTACTTCTTCGGTGCGCTGAAATTGTGGCGGAAGTAAACGTGCATCCTGCATGAAGGCATTAAACAAATCGCCGATGATGCGCTGCGCTTTGCCGCTCATGCGCATGACTTTGTAATGCCGATAGAGATGAACGCGCAAAAAGTTTTTTAATGCGCGCTGCTGCTCAAATATGTCCTCGCTAAAGGCAATCAGGGCTGGTGCATTACGTACTGCGGTGACACTATCCAATCCCTTTTGAGCAGCAATATTGGCTTCGCTTTGCCTGAGCAGATCGGTGACTAAGGTGTTAATCATATGACGCACCATTTCATGCACCACGCGCCGCTCTGGTAAGGTTGGATAAGCCTGTTTGACTTGTTCGAGGTGTGCGGCAACTAACGGCACGGTGGCTATTTGCGCCAAGGTTATTAAGCCGGAACGCAAACCGTCATCCACGTCGTGATTGTTATAAGCAATGGCATCCGCCAAATTGGCGATCTGTGCTTCTAGCGAGGGGCTCTGGCCCAGCAAAAATCTCTGCCCCACCTCACCCAATTTGCTGGCATTTTCGGCAGAACAATGTTTAAGAATACCTTCACGCGTTTCAAAACATAGATTTAAGCCATCAAAATCGGCATAACGTTCCTCTAACTTATCGACCACGCGCAATGACTGTAAGTTGTGTTCAAAACCACCGTATTCTTTCATGCAGGCATTAAGTGCATCTTGCCCCGCGTGACCAAACGGCGTGTGTCCCAAATCATGGGCTAACGAAATTGCTTCAGCGAGATCTTCATTGAGTTTCAAGCGTCGCGCAATCGAACGTGCAATCTGTGCGACTTCGATACTGTGTGTCAGGCGCGTGCGAAACAAATCGCCTTCATGGTTAACGAATACCTGGGTTTTATATTCAAGGCGGCGAAACGCGCCTGAATGAATGATGCGATCACGATCACGCTGGAATTCGCTACGTCCCGCAGGGGCGACCTCAGAAAATCGTCTGCCTTGCGAATTATTCTCGGTTACCGCATAGGGTGCATATTCAGTCATGCGTGCAGGCCTCTATGGTTTGTTGCAATAAATTAGCGGGGACATCGCTGCTCACAACCGCCAGTCCAAGCTGTTTAAGCAAAACAAAATGTATCTTGCCGCCTTCAACTTTTTTATCTAAACCCATCCATTCAAGATATTTATCTCCCCCCAAGGACGGGGCGATGGTGGGCAGCTTTGCCTGTTGAAATAGCGTACGAACACGCTGCACATCTTGCGCACTAAGCCAACCCAAACGTTGCGAAAGATCGGCAGCCATGATGGTTCCCGCAGCCACGCCTTCGCCATGCAGCCAAACACCGTAGCCCATTCCAGACTCTATCGCGTGACCAAAGGTGTGGCCTAAATTGAGCAGCGCACGTTCGCCACTCTCGCGCTCATCCCGCCCGACCACCTCCGCTTTATTTTGGCAACTACGGGCAATGGCATATTGCAACGCGTTCGTATCCCTAGCTAACAAATCCGCCATGTTTTGCTCCAACCAACCTAGGAAAGGCAAGTCACGTATCAAGCCATACTTAATCACTTCGGCAAGTCCAGCGGACAGTTCGTTATCGGGCAAAGTATGCAAAGTATCGGTATCGGCCAAAACCACTTGCGGCTGATAAAAAGCACCAATCATATTTTTGCCGAGCGGATGATTGATGCCTGTTTTACCCCCTACGGATGAGTCCACTTGAGACAGCAAGGTGGTGGGAATTTGTATGAATGGCACACCACGCAAATAACTTGCCGCCGCATACCCCGTCATATCACCAATCACACCACCTCCTAGCGCAATCAATGGCGTGCTGCGCTCACAGCGATGCGTGAGCAACCCGTCGTAGATCAAATTCAAAGTTTCTGAGGTTTTGTATTGTTCGCCATCAGGCAGAATGATAGAAACCGCATGTACACCAAGAAGCCGCAATGTATTGAGCAGGGTTTCCAAATACAAAGGCGCAACGGTGGTGTTGCTTATGATGGCGACGCGTTTATTTGGTAAATAGGGTGCGAGCAACTCAGCTTTACCTAACAAGCCTTGCCCAATATGTATCGGATAGCTGCGTTCAGCCAATTCCACGTTTAATGTTTGCATAAAATTTAGATTTTCCGCACGTTAAAACAAGCGAGTTTATGATTTAGCAACGGGTTCTTGTTGTCGCTGGATGAAATGCTGTATCTCGTCGACCAGCTTTAGCATTAGCGTATGCACACTTTGCCGACCACTGTGCACCACAATATCCGCGACGGATTGATACAACACGTCACGCTGTTGAAACAGCTCAGTCAATTTTGCATAGGGATCGCCCGTTTGCAACAAAGGGCGATTTTTATCATGGCGCGTACGTTGCCACAAATCATGCACCCCCGCCTTTAGGTAAATAACAATGCCACCTTGACTCAAAATTTCGCGGTTTTTTTCCAACAAAACTGCCCCACCACCTGTTGCGAGCACCAAGCCTTCTTGACACAGCAAGTCAGCTAGCACGACAGATTCACGCGCCCTAAACCCCGCCTCACCCTCGACATCGAATATATGTGGAATCGTCACGCCTGTCCGATGCTGAATTTCTTCATCGCTATCCACAAATTGTTTCCCGAGGTGCTTAGCCAGTGCTTTACCCATTGTGGTTTTGCCTGACCCCATCATCCCAACCAGAATAAGGTTGCCAGATAACATCTTTAATTTATTAGGTTGCATACTTTGCATGGTTGTTATTGTATTCGATTAAAACAAAAGCCCGGAACAAGCCGGGCTTTTGTTTTAAATCTGTAAGCAATTACTTAATGTTCAAAACATCACTCATAATTTTCGGCGTAATGAAAATCAACAACTCATTTTTATCTTCAATTTTGCTCGTGCTTCTGAACAAACTGCCTAGGATAGGAACATCCCCCAAGACAGGTACTTTTTTAACCCCTAGCGTTTCATTTTGGCTGTAGACCCCCCCTATCACCACAGTACCACCGTTTTCCACTAACACCTGAGTTGTCACTTTATTGGTATTGATGCTCGGCACAGAACCTACTATTGCGCCAACAGAGTCTTTATTGACTTTTACATCCAACATAACATTATTGTCTGGGGTAATTTGGGGCTTGACCTTCAGACTTAATGTGGCTTTTTTGAATGAAGTGGTACTTGCCCCAGAACTACTTGCCTCTTGATATGGGACTTCCGTGCCCGTTTCAATCATGGCCTCTGTCTGATCGGAGGTAACCACCCGTGGACTAGACACCACTTTACCCTTGCTATCGGTTTCCAATGCACTCAATTCCACATTGAGTAATCTAGTTGCTGTTGAATTGAACAGGATCATGGATAGAGTACCCGCTGCCCCCGCAGAAGGTAGATTGACATTGCTGGAACTACCTAATCCAGCAGCACTTCCTATTCCAACGCCACCTGCATTGGCCGCAGGAGTCACTGAGTTGGTGTAACCCAAACGCACCCCAAGATCCCTACCAAATTTATCCGATGCCTCGACAATACGAGCTTCTATCATTACCTGACGCACGGGCACGTCAATTTGTTTAATCAGTTTTCGTACCGCATCCAAACGACTCGGCGTATCTTGAATAAAGACGGTATTAGTCCGCGCATCTACCACCACACTGCCACGTTTAGACAAAATTCGCTGCTTATCATTAGAAAGCAAGGTCGCTATGGCATCCCCTTTTTGATAACTCAATTGGAAACTTTCCGTACGAATTTCTTCCAGTTCGGCAATTTCTTGGCGGGCACTCAAGTCAATTTTTTCCTTCGCCGCCAATTCCTCGCGGGGAGCCACTTGAATCACATTACCGTTTTTACGCATATCCAAACCACGGCTTTGCAAAATAATATCTAACGCCTGATCCCAAGGCACATCTTTCAAACGCAGGGTTAAATTGCCGCCCACGGTATCGCTAATCACCATGTTCAAATTGGTGAAATCAGCAATCACATTGAGGGCTTCACGCGTTGTAATGTTTTGGAAATTTAAGGTTAGTTTTTCCCCTGCGTAACCAATTTGGTTGCCTTTAACCAACTTATTAGGATCTTCCGCAACGGGCTTCACTTCAATAATAAATTTATTGTCTGTTTGATAGGCGGCGTGCTCCCACAAGCCTTTGGGCTCAATCACCATGCGTACATTATCACCCTGAGTATACGTATCCACTCCTTGTACAGGCGTTGCAAAATCGACCACATCCAGTTTTCTTTGTAAGTTTCTTGGCAAGTTGGTCTTTAAGAAATCCACAATCAAGGACGAACCCTGTTGTCGAATATCAATACCAATCCCTGCATCGGAAAGATCCACTTGTATACGGCCTTCGCCATTTTTGCCACGACGGAAATCCACATCACGTAAACTATGCTTCTGCACACCTTGTTTAGCTTCCGCAAAACGAGAGGCGGTTCCTTCGGCAGATACCGCTACGGCTTTACCATGCAAGGTGATTAGCAGATTGTTGCCCTCGATTTTGGTATCGTAAGAGAGCATTTGATTGAGATTGATAACCAAACGTGTTCTTGTCCCTGCCTGAACAATGTTGGCACTGCGCAAATCGCCCTCGCCAAAATCCTGTGTAATCTTTCCAAGTTGGTTAGTCGTATTGGGAAAGTCGAAGGCAATGCGCGGTGGCGTATTGATGGTAAATGCGGCAGGTGGGTTCGCTAAGGGCTGAGATAGCTCAACCTTAATTGTGGTCGTCCCATCACTTGTCGAATTGGTATTCAACCCAGTAATTCCATTTGTCTCGGCTTGTGCCTGAAAACTGAGCGTGCCAAAGACCAAGGCTACCCCCATCAATTTCAACGCACGCTTGACCACATTATTGAGTCGTTTCATGTCCCACTCCTAATCATTCAACTAATTGCAAGCTACTGATGCGCTCAGACCAATCACCCGAACTGTCCTGAACCATTTCCTTCACGGTAATTTCGGTATCGCTGATTTGCTGAATTAAGCCAAAATTCATGCCGATATAATTTCCCGCTTTCACACGATGCAACTTGCCATCAGGTGCTCGAATCACCGCATAGCCAGCCTTGTTCTGTAACAAATACCCGACCATTCTTAACCCTTCTAAAGGGAATTCTTCTAGAGCCTCTTTGGGACGATCAAAATCAGGCTCATTCGCTCCTCGATAACCACTATTGCGCAAATCTGGCTTACGGGGCTTGAAAGGGTCTGGAAGATTCGCCTCGTTATTGTAGGCATAAGGCTCGTAAAGTTTAACATCAGGGGGGGGCGGTATTTTACCGCGCATATCGACACCCGCATCTTTAACAAAATCTCGCAAGTCTTGATACTCTTCGCCGCCACAAGCCGTCAACAAAAGAGGAATAAGCAACGCGATATGAATAAGCTTCATTTTATCGCCCTCCCTTCGCTGTTTTCTTCTGATCAGACAGCTCGGCAGCGTCCAAATAACGGAACGTCTTGGCGATAGCATCCATGGACAGCGTACTCCCCGCCGGGTTAATTGATATTTCGTTTAGGGTCACAATGCGCGGCAACATAGAAATATCACTGGCGAACTTACCCAAGTCGTCATAGTTACCAGTCACCTTAATTGAAATAGGTTGCTCGGCAAAAGCACCATTAACCGTTTCCCCACCAGGCCGAAACAACTCAAATTGCAAACCACGCCCTAAGCCAGCTTGATTAATATCAGTAAGCAAGGCATCCATCTCGGACTTGCTTGGCAATTGCTTCAGCAAAGCACCAAAGGACTCTTGCGTCTCAGTAAGTTGTTTTTTGATTAAATCAAGGTTGATAGCTTCTTTTTTCTTTGCCAGAAAAGTGTCTTTCAACGTCGCTTCTTCTTGTTTAATCGTTTGCAAGTTTTGCCACTGATCCTGCCAATCCAAAAATGCTCCCGCCGCAACCACAACCAAAAACAACCCCGCAAAAGAAGCGAGCTTCACAATCCATGGCCACGAACCTGGGTTTTGCGGATTTAAATTTTTGAAGTCTTCTAGATTAATCATCGCGCCTAACCTTTTTTATCAGCAACCACAGCTGGCTGACCCTTGGTTAGATTAAAAGTCAAGGTAAATTGACTCACTCTTGCACCATTAGCACTGGACGCATGTATCTCCACTAACACGGGGGAATCCAACCAAGACGAATCTTCAATAGCCCTCATCAACGTAGAAATCCGAGCATTAGATTGGGCATAACCAATCATATTGATATGGTTGCTTGTTTGCCTTAGCGAACTTAAATACACACCATCAGGCAAGATGCGTAGCATTTGATCAAGCAGATGAACCACATCAGAGCGATCACTTTGTAGTTTTTCTACTGCATCTTTACGCAGCAAGAGCGATTGTGTTTGCTCACGCAATTTTTTGATTTCAGCAATTTCTTTATCCAAGACCGCAATTTCTTGCGTCAAATAACCATTACGGCCTTCTTGATAGGATATCTGTGCGCTAATCGCCGCGTGGACAAAGCCAACCAACAGTGCGCCCACCAACACAGAAAGCACACTTAAAGCAATAAATTGTATTTGTCGTGCGCGCCGCTTCTCGGCACGATGCGGCAATAGGTTAATGCGTATCATGATGGATCGAACCTCCGCATAGCCAAACCGCAGGCAATAATCAAAGATGGCGCATCTGCCTGCAATTGCCGTGGTTTAATGCGATTAGAAAGCGTCATCAAAGCGAATGGGTTAGCAACCATCGTACTTACTTGGGTACGTGTTGCCACAGCATCGTCCAATCCCGGCAACACTGCACATCCACCCGCCAAAACAATGTAGTCAACCTCGTTGTATTGCGTTGAAGTGAAGAAAAACTGCAAAGCACGAGCAATTTCCATCACCACATTTTCACGGAAAGGGGCTAGCACATCACTTTCGTAATTATCGGGCAAACCACCATTGCGTTTTGCAGACTCAGCTTCTTGTGCAGACAAACTAAAGTTGGCTTGTATTTGCTGCGTAAGCTGATCCCCCCCAACCTGTTGATCTCGGGCATATACCGACTGTCCATTTCTGAGCACATTGACATTCATTACGCTCGCGCCAATGTCTATCAGAGCGACGCATTTATCGACCGCCCCGTCTGGTAGCTGGGCACTGATTTGCTGAAATGCAATTTCCGCCGCATAGGGTTCAACATCAACCACCACTGTTTTCAATCCCGCCGCCTGCGTGGCCGCAACGCGATCTTCAACATTCGCCTTGCGTGATGCCGCAAGCAACACCTCTATTTCCTCGGCATTTCCAGGAGCCGCACCAATAACCTGAAAATCCAAGTTAACCTCTTCCAAAGCAAACGGAATATATTGGTTGGCTTCTGACTCCACTTGGAACTCGAGATCTTCTTCGCGCATCCCCGCTGGCAGCAAGATCTTCTTCGTAATGACTGCCGCAGCGGGTAATGCCAAGCTGACGTTTTTAATGCGGCTGCCTAATCGCTTCCAAGCACGCTGCAAGCATTCCGCAAGCGCATCGAGATTATTGACGTTTCCATCGCTCACTGCATCCTTAGGCAAAGGTTCGATGGTGTAACGCTCAACAATGTAGCCCCCACTTTTTGGGGCTTCGCTAAGCTCAACCATTTTGACTGAAGACGAACTGATATCCACCCCAATCATGGGTGGTGTTTTGGTCTGAAGGAAATCTAAGGGAATTTCAAAATTTACTTTAGGCATAGGCCGTTTAGAGCTTTTCCGTATAAAGTGGATTAAATCCTAGCAATAACTACAAATCGTGTAAAGCAATTTATTCCTGAGCTGCCATTTATTACCGCTTAGCCGATATAATCGGCTCAAACTTTGCGCACCATATCACCAATTTTCGCTACTGGACAACTTTTCAATGCAACCACACCGTTGGATTTTTCCTGTTCTTGTTATTTCTACACTGCTTTTGCTACCCGCAATTTTGCTCGGGCTGGCGGTGATGCTCACCTATCCGAGCTTACCTTCATTAGAGGTATTGACCGATTATCGCCCCAAAGTCCCCATGCGCATTTACAGTGC
>JAVHPV010000244.1:0-1861 GCA_036170775.1 Gallionella sp.
TCAATACGCATTGGGACACACAAGGCTTGGTGAATGATGAGGGGCTGCGCATTGACCTGCGCTATTCCTATGCCAAGGCCGATACACCACGCGTTGGCGCGTCCAAGGTCGCCAAGCCTTTAGCGACTGATCCTGCGTTGCTCGGTGCAGAAGTCGAAAACCTGCGCACGATCAATCAATCGTTAGTGATGGATGTTGATTACGCGCTCAATCGTCAGTGGAGTGTTGCGGTGGGTGTGCCGCTGGTGATGCGCGATCACGCACATCAGATTGGCGACCCGTTACTCACGATTGTGGAGCAACGCAGCTTTTCCGAACTGGGCGATGTGCGTGTCGTCGGCAATTACAAATTCGATAGTAACGATCACGCCGCTGGCGCGGGGGTGCGTTTCGGGCTGAAGCTGCCTACAGGAAAAAACAATCTGGAGATGGTGCCTGGTACGCCTTTAGAAGGGGGCTTGCAACCTGGCAGCGGCAGCACGGATGCGATTCTCGGCGCGTACTACCATCAAGACTTTGCCAACTCGCCGTGGGGCTGGTTTGTCAGCGGCCAACTGCAAAGTGCGCTCTCCACCAAAAACGCCTATCGTCCTGGCAATGATGTCGCTCTCGATGTTGGCGCGCACTACGCTATCACGCCCACGTTGACGGGCTTGCTGCAACTCAATGCGCATTTCAAAGAACGTGATAGCGGCCTGAATTCCAATCCGCATTCGGGTGGCAATAGTGTGAATATCAGCCCAGGTTTGAGTTTGGCGGTCGCCCCTAAAACCAAGCTGTATGGCTTTGTGCAATTGCCTATTTATCAATACGCGAATCCCGATCCTGCTGGTAGCCCCTATGGCCAGCTCACCGCGCCGTGGTCATTGTCGCTGGGAGTGAGTCAAAGTTTCTAACCGCGACTTTGCGCGCACAAACGCGGCCTCAGTGCCGCGTTTTTTATTTCTCGTGACACGCGGCTTTGTGCTTAAATCGCGCCTCATCAATTCAGCAGCACACTATTCTTATGGAAAAAGTTCGCCTTTCTAAGCGCATGTCCGAACTCGGTTTGTGTTCACGTCGTGAAGCCGATGTGTATATCGAAAAGGGGTGGGTGGAAGTGGATGGCGAAGTCGTCAATCTGCTCGGCACGAAAGTGTTGCCGACGCAAAAAATCACTTTGCGTACAGCGGCTCAAACCACGCAACAGCAACGCGTCACCATTCTCATCAACAAGCCCGTGAGCTATGTTTCAGGGCAGGCGGAACATAACTATCGCCCCGCCAGCGTGTTATTCGAGGCGGAGAATCGGTGGGCGGAAGACTCCTCGCCATTGCGCTTTCATCGCAGTCAACATTTGGGACTCGCCCCCGCTGGCCGCTTGGATATTGATTCACAAGGTTTGCTGGTACTCACGCAAGATGGCCGTGTTGCCAAGCGACTGATAGGTGAAGATTCGACCGTGGACAAGGAATATCTAGTGCGTGTGCAAGGCAAGCTGGAAAATAGCGGCCTCGCCTTGCTTTGCCAAGGTTTGAAACTGGATGGCGAATACCTAAAACCCGCCAAGGTGACTTGGCAAAATGAAGATCAATTACGCTTTGTGTTACGCGAAGGTAAAAAGCGACAAATTCGCCGCATGTGTGAGCTGGTAGGATTAAAAGTTACAGGGCTGAAACGCATCCGCATCGGCAAAGTGAAGCTAGGGAATTTGCCCGTCGGTCAGTGGCGTTACTTGGGCGAGAACGAGCAGTTTTAGGGAGGCGTTGATTGCTTCGATTTTGTCATGGATGAGAAACTGCGCACCCTTTTGGTGGGTTCAATCTGTAGGTTGGGTTGAAACCCGACCTACAGTCGAGATTAAATCGTTCCGAATCAATAA
>JAVHPV010000245.1:0-1854 GCA_036170775.1 Gallionella sp.
TTGCAACCCTACGAACTTCTCATCGGTCTGCGCTACACCCGAGCCAAACGGCGTAATCATTTCATTTCTTTCATTTCGCTGATTTCCATGCTAGGAATGGCTTTGGGTGTAATGGCGTTAATTGTGGTGCTGTCGGTCATGAATGGCTTTCAAAAAGAGATCCGCGCACGCATGTTAGGTGCAGCGCCACATCTGGAAATTGTCGCAGACGGGGGGCGTATCGCAGAATGGCAACCTGTGCTGACACGCGTGCAGCAGCAAGCCGAAGTGGCCGCCGCCGCGCCTTATGTAGCAGGACAAGGCATGTTGTCATTCGGACAGAGTGTGCAAGGGGTGATGGTGCGCGGTATCGACCCTGTGCGTGAAACGGCCATCACTGAGCTTGCCAATAAAATTAAATATGGCGACCTCAACGCATTACGCAGCAATGAATTTGGCATCGTGCTGGGTTCTGATTTGGCGCGCGCACTCGGGGTGCGCCTCGACCAGAAAGTGATGCTGATTGCCCCGCAAGGGTCAATTACGCCGATGGGCATGGTGCCGCGTCTTAAACAGTTTCGCGTGGTGGGCATCTTTGAAATCGGCATGGCTCCCTATGACAATAGCTTGGCTCTAATCAATATCAACGATGCACAAAAGCTGTTTCAACTGGGTGAGGCGGTAACGGGTATCAGCACTAGGCTACACAATATCGACCTTGCGCCGCGCGTCGCGCAAAGTTTGCAACAGCAATTGCCGCCTGATTTGTATGCCAACGACTGGACGCATCAAAACAGTAACTATTTCAAAGCCGTGCAAATGGAAAAGAAAATGATGTTCATCATTTTGTCGCTGATTGTCGCGGTCGCAGCGTTCAATATTGTGTCCACTTTGGTTATGGCGGTGACCGACAAGCAAGCTGACATCGCTATTTTGCGCACATTGGGCGCATCGCCGCGCAGCATTATGAAAATTTTTATGGTGCAAGGGGTGTTGATCGGACTCGTCGGTACGTTGCTCGGGGCAGTCAGTGGCGTGTTGTTAGCCGCCAATATCGGTAGCGTCATTTCTTTCATCGAACATCTGTTCAGTGTGCAATTCTTAGCCAAGGATGTGTATTACATCAGCGATTTCCCCCACGAAATTCGTGTGGGTGAAGTCGGTTTGGTGGCGGGTGTTTCTTTCTTGATTAGCTTGTTAGCAACGCTCTATCCAAGTTATCGCGCCTCTAAGACACAACCTGCGGAGGCCTTGCGTTATGAATAACTCATCCACGAATGACAGCGTGATTTCCTGTCGCAACCTGAGTAAAGTATTTACCTTGGGCAAAGCACAAGTCCCCGTACTCAAGGGCGTGAATCTTGATGTGCAAGCAGGCGAACGTCTCGCTATCGTTGGCGCATCCGGTTCGGGTAAAAGCACCTTGCTGCATCTATTGGGTGGGCTGGATGTGGTGAGTAGCGGTCAAGTGCAGATTCTGGGTCAAGACGTACAGCGCATGAATGAGACGCAGCGCGGTGAATTGCGCAATCAGTCACTGGGCTTTGTCTATCAATTCCACCACCTACTGGCAGAATTCACCGCGCTGGAAAATGTTGCTATGCCGCTGCTGATACGTGGCATGAATCGCCGTGCGGCAGAACCACGCGCTGCGGCCATGTTGGAACACGTTGGACTGACGCATCGTCTCCAACACCTCCCCGCCGAACTCTCAGGCGGGGAACGTCAACGCACTGCGGTCGCACGTGCGTTAGTCACCGAACCCGCTTGTGTGTTGGCCGATGAACCCACAGGGAATTTGGATCGTAATAGCGCACTGGCCTTATTCGACCTGATGCAACAACTCAATGCCAAACTCAACACCAGCTTCATCGT
>JAVHPV010000246.1:0-1844 GCA_036170775.1 Gallionella sp.
AAATTCCTGACGCAGATCAGCAACGGCGCGCCGTTCGATATGTACTTCTCCGCCGACATCGCCTATCCGCGCGAATTGGCGAACAGCGGGCTGGCCGCAGGCGAAGTGCGTCCGTATGCCGTCGGGCGCATCGTGCTGTGGAGTCTCAGTCCCGAACTGGCCAAGACACCGCTAAAAGCCTTGCCGCAGGCCGCCATCCAGAAATTTGCCGTGGCCAATCCGCAACATGCGCCCTATGGCCGCCGCGCACAGGAGGCATTGCAACACGAAGGCGTTTGGGAAACGCTGCAACCCAAGTTGGTGCTGGGCGAGAACATCGCGCAGACTGCACAGTTCGTCGATTCGGGCGCGGCCGATGCGGGCATCGTCGCCCTCTCGCTGGTGCTGTCGCCCACGATGCAGGGCAGGGGCGCGTGGACACTGATCCCCGCCGAGTGGCACGCGCCGCTGGAGCAGGGCTTCGTCATCACAAAACGCGCCGCCGCCAATCCACTGGCGCATGACTTTGCCGACTACATGGCGAGTGAGCCTGCGCGTGCGGTGATGCGCCGTTACGGTTTCGTGCTGCCGGGCGCAGCAGGGAAATAATGATGTCCAGCGTGGACTGCTAAAAAGGTTTTTTATGTCCGATGCCGACTGGCTGGCTCTGCTCACCACGTTGCAACTCGCAGCGGTCACCACGCTGGTGCTGCTGGTCATCGGCACGCCGCTGGCTTGGTGGCTGGCGCGTTCGCAGCGGCGTTGGGCGGTCGCGGTGGAAGCGGTGGTGGCACTGCCGCTGGTGCTGCCGCCCACGGTGCTGGGCTTTTACATGCTGGTGGCGCTGGGACCCAAAGGGCCGATCGGGGGCGCGCTGGAATCACTGGGGTTGCAGCATCTCGCCTTCACCTTTACCGGGTTGGTGCTGGCCTCCTCGCTGTATTCGCTGCCGTTCATGGTGCAGCCGCTGAAGGATGCCTTCGCTGCCGTGGGAGCGCGCATGACCGAGGCGGCGGCGACCTTGCGCGCCAGTGCGCGCGACCGCTTCTTCAGCGTGGTGCTGCCGATGTCGCGGCGCGGCTTTCTCACCGCGGTCACGCTCACCTTCGCGCACACCGTGGGCGAATTCGGCGTGGTGCTGATGGTGGGCGGCAATATCCCCGGCGAGACGCGCGTGCTGTCCATCGCCATCTACGATCATGCCGAGTCGCTCGACTATGCCTCGGCGCACCTGCTGGCGGGCGGACTGTTGGCGACTTCTTTCCTCATGCTATTGCTGGTATATGCCATCAACCGTCGCTACACGGTGGTGCATCCATGAGTGTCGAGGTTGATTTCAAACTGGCGCAGGAAGCATTCATGCTCGACGTGGCCGTCACCCTGCCGCCGCGCGGCGTGACGGCATTGTTCGGCCCCTCCGGTTCGGGCAAAACCACGTTGCTGCGTTGCATCGCCGGGCTGGAACACGCACAAGGCACGCTGCGGGTGAACGGCGCGACTTGGCAGGATGCAACGACCTTTATGCCGACACACAAACGTCCGCTGGGCTATGTGTTTCAGGAAGCCAGCCTGTTCCCGCACCTGTCAGTGCAGGCCAACCTCGAATACGGCTATCAGCGCATCGCGCCTGCCGAGCGCAAGTTGCATCCCCTGCAAGTGGTGGAATGGTTGGGGCTGTCGCACCTGATCGAGCGCAAGGACACGGCGCAACTATCGGGCGGCGAACGCCAGCGCGTCGCCATCGGCCGCGCCTTGCTCACCAGTCCGCGCATTTTGTTGATGGATGAACCGCTCTCCGCGCTCGACAGCGGCAGCAAGCAGGAAATCCTGCATTATCTGGAGCGTCTGCACCGCGAGCTGGAGAT
>JAVHPV010000247.1:0-8742 GCA_036170775.1 Gallionella sp.
GCGGATTTGCAGCCGATTTCCTTTAAGTCCGACAGACTCCTAGTGTCCTGATCTCAGCCACCTATCAGCGATATGACTTATCCGCGTAGCCTAATCGCCATTAGTCTTTGCCAAACAGATCGCGGCTATAAATTTTATCGGCGACATCACGAATATCATCTGTCACGCGATTTGCCACGATAACATCGGCTTCTTGCTTGAATTGCTCAAGGTCATTCACCACGCGTGAGTTGAAAAAGCTGCTTTCTTTAAGTGCGGGTTCATAAACGATGACTTCAACACCCTTGGCTTTGATGCGCTTCATAATGCCTTGGATACTGGAAGATCTGAAGTTGTCCGAGCCACTCTTCATCACCAGCCGATGGATGCCCACCACTTTGGGCTTACGCTTGAGGATACTGGCGGCGATATAGTCTTTACGGGTCGTGTTAGATTCGACTATGGCGTGAATGAGGTTTTGCGGCACCTCGCTATAGTTCGCAAGGAGTTGCTTGGTATCTTTCGGCAAACAATAACCGCCGTAACCAAACGAAGGGTTGTTGTAATGATTGCCGATGCGCGGATCGAGACAAACGCCATCAATAATCTGCTGGGTATTCAAACCATGCGTGGCCGCATAAGTATCTAACTCATTGAAATAGGCAACCCGCATCGCAAGGTAGGTGTTGGCAAACAGCTTGATGGCTTCTGCTTCAGTCGAATCGGTAAACAAAGTGGCGATATTTTGCTTGATTGCGCCTTGCTTGAGGAGGTGGGCAAACACTTCAGCGCGTTGGGAGCGTTCGCCTACCACAATGCGCGACGGGTGCAAGTTGTCGTATAAAGCTCGCCCTTCACGCAAAAATTCTGGCGAGAAAATTAAGTTGTCACATTTGAGCTGTTGTTTAAGTTTGGCAGTGTAGCCCACCGGAATGGTGGATTTGATAATCATCACCGCTTGCGGGTTGATTGCCATGACATCTTTGATAACAGACTCGATTGACTGAGTATTGAAATAGTTGGTTTCAGGATCATAGTCAGTCGGCGTGGCGATGATGACGTAGTCCGCGCCCGTGTAGGCTTCCACTTTGTCGAGAGTAGCGCGCAAATTGAGTTTCTTGTGAGCAAGATAGTCTTCAATCTCAACATCTTCGATGGTGGATTGTAGGCGATTCAACATGGCCACTTTCTCGGCAATGATGTCGATAGCCACGACTTCGTTGTGCTGTGCCAGCAATACGGCGTTAGACAGGCCGACGTAACCTGTTCCTGCAATAGCGATTTTCATATTTTTTGGTGTGTAAGGGCAGCAAAAAACCACCTTGCGGCGGTTTTTTTAGACCGACTTACTTAGCCTTGGCGGCCATGAGTTTTTCATATTTCACTTGCAACTGCTCGGGGCTTTCCACATGCGCATCGTCTTTAGGGATGCAATCCACCGGGCAAACTTCCACGCATTGCGGCGTATCGTAATGCCCGACGCATTCGGTACATTTTGTGGGATCAATGATATAGATCGTATCGCCTTGCGAGATAGCATCATTGGGGCACTCTGGCTCACACACATCACAATTGATACATTCATCGGTAATAATCAAAGCCATTTCTTTCTCCTCTTTAAAATAGTTAATTTTTTTGCTGTAATTTTGCTGCAACTAAAGGTGATACAAACTGATTCACATCTCCGCCAAAGCGCGCCACTTCGCGCACCATAGTGGCCGAGATGAAAGTATATTTTTCTGCGGGAGTGAGAAACAAGGTTTCCATTTCCGGATAGAGATTGCGATTCATTCCTGCCAATTGAAACTCATATTCAAAATCTGACACCGCACGCAAGCCACGCAGCACCACGCGCGCCTGCTGCTCGCGCACAAAACTCATCAACAAACCATCAAAACCTGCCACGCTGACATTGTTGAAATGGGCGAAGACCTGTTGTGCCATGTCCACACGCTCATCCAACGAGAACAACGTATGGACACGACTTTGAGCCACCGCCACAACCACCTCATCAAACAGTCCAGCGGCACGCCGCACCACGTCTTCGTGCCCACGCGTGATGGGATCGAAAGTGCCTGGATAGACGACTTTTATCATGCCAAGATTCCTGTGTTGTCGAGTGCTAACAGCTGATAATGCACCTGCCCCGCCTTAGCGGTTTTTATGGTTTGCCAAGGCGCAGGGATTTCAATTTCATTTCCCGCTTCAATATATAAGCGACCTTGTGCATTTAACCGTGAGGATAACAGCGGCCACAGTTTGGACAAATAATCGCTCTGAAACGGGGGGTCTAAAAAAATCACATCGTAACGCTGGGTATCGCGAGCGATGAATTCTAGCCCATCCTGATGGTGCACGAAAATCTGCGTGGCAGATAATTTTTGCACATTGGTTTGTAATGCACGAAAAACCGCCACATTCTTTTCCACCATTACCACCTGTTCAGCCCCGCGCGAGGCAGCCTCAAAACCCAGCGCACCACTGCCTGCAAACAAGTCTAAACAAGTACGACCGTACAGCGTTTGGCCTAGCCAGTTGAACAGCGTTTCGCGCACCCGATCTGGCGTAGGACGCAATCCTTGCGCATCAGGAAAGGTAATGACGCGACTCCGCCACTCTCCCGCATTGATACGAACTTTGTTTATTTTGCCGCTCCTTGAACTTGCGCATCGGGCGCGCCGACGATCACCGTCGCCAAGGCTTGATTATTAACATGCTTGGCAAATGCCGCACGTATTTGCGCAACCGTAACGTGCTCGACTTTGGCCGTAAAATCATCCAAATAGGTCAGGGGCAAATCATAGAAGCCAATCAAACTCAGGTAATCCAGTATCTTGCGGTTGCTGTCGATACGTAGCGGGAAACCGCCGATAATGTTTTGTTTGGCCGCCAATAGTTCTTTGTCCGTGGGCCCTTGGGCAATAAATTCACTCAAGGTGGTGCGCACCAGTTGCAAAGCCACATCAGCTTGGGCTTTTTTGGTTTGCAAACCAATTTGGAATGCGCCCGTTTGTTTGAGTGGCATGAAATAACTATAGACGCTGTAAGCGTAACCGCGCTTCTCACGCACTTCTTGCATCAGGCGCGAAACGAAACCACCACCGCCCAAAATGTAGTTTCCAACATAAAGTGGAAAATAATCAGGATCACTGCGTGACATGCCAGGCGCGCCTAGCAGAATATGACTTTGCGTAGCAGGGTGCGCAATGCGTTGTTCACTCGCGGCAATCTGCACAGTCACCGCAGGCGGCGGGTTGGGGGTCGCGCCCGTAGCTAATTTGTCAGTGAGCTGTGTAGCGATCACTTCGGCTTCAGCGCGCGTCACATCACCCATGATAGCGACCACGGCAGCACTGGCACGATAGTGCGCATGATAAAAATCACGCACCTCCGCCACCGTCAAATTAGTCACACTGGCGATTTCGCCAGATGCCGATAAAGCGTAGGGGTGCGTGCCATACACTGCTTTCTGAAAAGCCTTATCAGCGATGCTTTCAGGTTTGGTTTCGGCCTCTTTCAACGCCGCCAACACGCGCGCTTTTTCACGATTCAACACGGCTTCAGGAAACAGCGGCTGTTGCAACACGCGCGCCATAATGTCGAGTGCCCTGCGACGTTCCGCCGCGCTGCTCAAGGTACGCAAGGACACACTAGCGCGATCCTGATCGAAGCTACCCCCCAACTGCGCGCCGATATCCGCAGCCCCGCGCGAAATATCATCTTCACTCAGACCTTCTGCACCCAAATCTAGCAGGTGATGCGTCAACCCCGCCAGCCCCGATTTATCCGCCGTATCAAAACTGCTGCCTGCGGGCACGCTCACGGCCACATCCAACATCGGAATATCGTGGTCTTCGACGAACAACACTTTTGCACCATTGCTATTTTGCCAATGCTGAATGACGGGGGTTGCCTGCGCCCACGTGGCAACACTGCATAAAGCAACAACGATAATTTGACTAATGCGCATGGAAATTACCCTCGCTAGATTTTCTGACCTTGCCTGACAGTGGCTGAGGATCGAGCACCGCCACCGTCAAATTGTCATCTTGCAAAAACTCCGTCGCCACTTGCTGTACCTGTTGCGCAGTTACAGCTTGCAGCTTTTGCAGCATCACAGGAATACTTTTGTGACCTAAGCCGATGCTTTCCATTTGGCCGATTTGCATGGCTTGGTAGAACACCGAATCACGCTTGTAAACTTCGCCCGCCGTAACCTGTGCTTTGGCGCGTTGCAACTCTTCAGCACTCACACCGTCTTTGATTAAGGCCGCGATTTCTTGACGCAACGCGCTCTCCGCATCCAACACGCTCTTGCCCTCACTCGGGGTGGCTTCCAACGTAAATAAACTCGGTCCGCGTGATGCCGAGTCATACCCCGCCCCCACACTGCTCAAAATTTGCTGTTCACGTACCAAATGTTTGTTAAGACGCGCTGATTCGTTGCCATCCAACACGCCCGCCAATATTTCGAGCGCATACGGTTTCCAATCCTGTTCAGGCTGCACCAGCACAGGCGTATGAAAGCTCATCACCACCTGTGGCAATTCGGCAGGAGCTTTCACCACCATGCGTTTCACACCCACCTGCACGGGTTCGGTAAACACACGCCGCGCAGGTTGTGCTCGCTTAGGAAGCGGCCCGTAATAATGTTGCGCCAAAGCGAACACCTCGTTCGCCTTAACATCCCCCGCGATCACCAACGTGGCATTGTTGGGTGCATACCAACGTTCGTACCAAGCCTTCGCATCGCCCACCGTCAGCACTTCCAAATCACTCATCCAACCAATCACGGGGTGTTGATAGGGATGTTCCTGATAAATGACCGACAGCATTTTTTCTTGTAACAGCGCGTGCGCATCATCATCGGTGCGCATACGCCGCTCTTCCATGACCACCTTGATCTCTTTGCCAAACTCGGCAGCCGTGAGATTCAAATTGCGCATACGATCGGCTTCCAGTTGCATTGCCAAAGGCAGCTTGGATTTGTGCAATTGCTGAAAATAGGCGGTGTAGTCATAGCTGGTGAAAGCGTTCTCGCGCCCACCCGCCGCCGCAATGCGCTTGGAAAATTCGCCCATCGGCACGGCTTTAGTCCCCTTGAACATCATATGTTCCAGCACATGCGCAATGCCCGTCACGCCCGTGCGTTCGTCCATACTGCCTGCTTTGTACCAAATCTGCTGCACCACCACAGGCGCACGATGGTCTTCTTTCACGATGACCTTGAGGCCATTCGCCAAGGTGCGCTCATAGACCTCGGCTTGAGCTTGCGCAATCCCCATCGCCAACAGCAACCCACTCAGAAAAATCCTCATATTCCCTAGCCCTATCCCGTGTAATCGGCATAAAATAACGACATCAGCCACACGCATAACGGTGTGGCTGATTTGCGCATATTATGCCCCAACTCTAGCCGACTGAAATGAATGTTTAGCTTCCTCAAAAAAACTCCAACACCCAATACGGTGGAAAAACCCAGCAGTGGTTGGATCGCGCGCCTCAAGTCTGGCTTGGCACGTACCAGCAGCCAATTGGTCGATCTATTCAGTCGCGGCGGGAAAATTGATGAGGACCTTTATGAAGAATTGGAAACCATCCTGATTAGCGCCGATGTCGGCATGGATGCCACGCGCGCCCTACTTGCCGACCTGCGTCGTCACGTCAAAGAACAACGTCTAAGCGAAGCATCTGAACTCAAAACCGCCTTAGGAGAATGTCTGCTCAAATTGCTCAGACCCTTGGCACAACCCCTGCAAGCACACACCCACTCACCCTTCGTCATCATGATGTGCGGCGTGAATGGGGCGGGTAAAACCACCTCAATCGGCAAACTTGCCAAGTTTTTGCAAGGGCAAGGATTGTCGGTATTGCTGGCAGCGGGCGACACCTTTCGTGCCGCCGCACGCGAACAATTGATGACGTGGGGCGAACGCAACCATGTCACTGTCATTGCCCAACAAAGTGGCGACGCGGCAGCCGTCATCTACGATGCGGTACAAGCTGCGCAGGCACGCAAGATTGATGTGGTGCTGGCCGACACGGCGGGACGACTCACCACCCAAGCGCACTTGATGGAAGAAATCAAAAAAGTGAAGCGCGTCATCGCCAAAGTGTTACCCGATGCACCGCATGAAGTGTTGTTAGTGCTGGATGCCAATACGGGACAAAATGCCCTCTCGCAAGTCAAAGCTTTTGATAGTGCATTAGGCGTGACAGGGCTGATTTTGACCAAGCTAGATGGCACGGCCAAAGGGGGCGTGATTGCCGCTATTGCCAAGGCGCATCCGATTCCTGTGCGTTTCATTGGGGTCGGCGAAGGGCTGGATGATTTGCGCCCATTCGTCGCGGAAGATTTTGTCCATGCCTTACTGGGAATTGACGCTTGATTACTTTTAACCAAGTGCACAAACGCTACTCGGGCGGCTATGAAGCATTGAAAAATGTGTCTTTCGACATTGCCGAAGGTGAGATGGTGTTTTTGACGGGGCATTCAGGAGCAGGCAAAAGCACGCTCCTAAAACTGATTGCCGCCATCGAACGTCCCAATGCAGGCAGTGTGCTGGTGAACAATCAAAACATCGGCGCATTGAAAAGCGGCGCACTCCCTTTTCTGCGCCGCAATCTCGGCATCATCTTCCAAGATCACAAATTATTGTTTGATCGCAATGTGTTCGACAACGTCATGTTGCCGCTACAGATTTGTGGTTTCGACCACCGCGAAAGTGGCAAACGCGTGCGCGCTGCTTTAGATAAAGTGGGGCTACTCAAACGTGAAAAAGCGCAGCCCATCGCGCTTTCAGGCGGCGAACAGCAACGCTTATGTATTGCCCGTGCCATTGTCAATCGACCAATTATTCTGTTGGCCGATGAACCCACCGGCAATCTTGATAGCGAATACGCGCAAGAAATTATGTCCATCTTTAAGTCATTTCATCAGGTGGGAGTGACCTTGCTCATTTCCACCCATGACGAAACTGTGCTGCAAGACACGCAAGTGCGCGTGTTATCGCTGAAACACGGAGAGTTGCAAGCATGATGCGCCACCTCACCCAGCATTTAGGCGTACTCCGTTTCGCCCTGCAACGCATCTTTGCCTCCCCCTTAACAGGCACGCTCAACATCTTGGTGATTGGTATTGCTCTGAGCCTGCCCGCAGGCATGTACGTGTTACTAAAGAACGTACAGGGACTGGTGGCAGAGCTTTCGAATACACCGCAAATCAGTTTGTTTTTAAGCCTGAATAGCAAGGCAGATGAGGTGGGGGATTTACGGAAAAAACTGACGCAAAATGCCGCAATTGAACGCATTGAGTTTGTGACACGCACCCAAGCATTGGAACAACTCAAAAATAGCACGGGCTTGAGCGACGTGATTGCGGGGTTGGATAAAAACCCGCTGCCCGATGCTTTTGTCATTCACCCCAAAACAGCGGATACCGCGACGCTGCAAAGTCTACGCGATGAATTAGCGCAACTGCCCAATGTGGAGCAAGCTCAACTTGATTCTGCATGGGCCTATAAATTGGAAGCGGTACTCAAATTTGGTCGTTATGCGGTGCTGATTCTCGCCAGTATGCTCAGCTTGGCGTTGATTGCCATCACCTTCAACACCATCCGCTTACAGATACTGACCCAGCGCGATGAAATCGAAGTATCTAAACTGATAGGCGCAACCAATGGTTTTATCCGCCGCCCATTTTTGTATTTCGGTGCGCTACAAGGCTTGTTAGGCGGTATTGCTGCGTGGCTCATCATTACGCTAGGTTTGTATCTACTCAATCAACCATTAGCCGCATTGTCGCAACTGTACGCCAGCAATTTCACGCTGCAATCGCTGTCGCTGGGGGATAGTTTATCGTTGCTGCTGTTCTCGCTCTATCTCGGCTGGCTAGGGGCTTGGTTATCCGTTGCACGCCATCTATCCCAGATCGAACCACGCTAAACTCGCCGCACTTGACCAGCCAAAAAACGCTGCTTTGCCAAGCTAGTGCTTGAACTTTGGCTGCTATTTCGCAGGGCATTACATCGCTAATGCGCGCGCGCATTCCAACACACTACGCCCCAGAGGGCGATGTCACTCCCCGCTTGCATAACAATATCGGGACAAGTTGAATGTGGAGTATGGAGTCGCGCGCCCATTGCGCTGTGCAATAACTGCTTCACGGTAAATTCCCCCGCCACCACGGCAATCACAACACAACCGTGTTGTGCCACTGTGGCGCGGTCAACCGCCAGCAAATCACCATCTAAAATACCCACACCGCGCATGGAATCGCCCACCATACGCATAAAAAAAGTGCTGTCCCGATATTCCGCCTCGTACTCGTGCCACTCTCCTGCGGCAACTTTGGCGTGTGCCACTAGCATCGTCCAGTTGCTTACTTCAACAGGGCGCAATAAAGCGCGTTGGTGCTGGAACAGCTCCTTGCTCGGGTGAATCAACGAAGACACGCCCGCCGCAGTTGCGCGCACAAAAGGTAGTGATGCTTGTAAATAATGCATGGCAGCCCCGCGCTCAGTGGCGATACTTACGCACCAGCCCCACCAGCACACCAAATATTTCTAGTGAGCCGCGCGGACGAATGACGGGATAGGCGGGATTAGCAGGGCGCAAAATATATTGCCCACCCTCTTTATCTAAAGTCTTCAACGTGAAATCGTTATCCACGATAGCCACCACAATATCGCCAAGATTTGCCGTCATGCGTTTTTCCACCACAGCGATGTCCCCTTCGTGTATGCCCGCCTCAATCATTGAATC
>JAVHPV010000248.1:0-1836 GCA_036170775.1 Gallionella sp.
GTGGTTACGGCATGTCCCGCAGCTTTAAGCATGGACTTGAGTAAGTGCAGCATGGTGGGATCATCTTCGACCAATAATACCCGCAACTTAAATTCATCCTGTGCGAGCGTGGCGGTTTCTGGTAAAGAACCCTCTTCAATGGTGAGGGTGGTTTCTTGCATCAATTCGCCAAAGGAAGGTAAATGCAACTCGCCCATCCCCAACAAATTCGCCCACTCTACCCAGTCGTGTGCGGTGAGATCGCCCAACTCTATCAAGGCTTCGGTTTCGACGGCAATGCGGGCGGCATCCAACTTGAGTCGCTGTACTAACGCGGGTCGTTGTACGGGGAGCGTAAGGCACACTTCCGCCATCAGTGAAGAAATATGCAAAATATGCAACAAACGCCACTCACGGCTTGCCTCCTTCAACAGACTGTTTTCAGGGATAGCGCAGTCACGTACCAAATTTTGAAAAATTTTAGGGAAGCCGAGATCATCCAAGATGGCCTCGCCAAGTTCGCTTTCATTAAAACCAAATTTATTTTCTTGTTGCTGAAATTTATCGGCGAGAGACAGATTGGCGGTTTCTTGAATGAATACGCCATAGTCCTCAGGAAAAATCGTGGCTAATACTAATTGGCCAATGCTGTTCAATAAACCGACCACAAAAATTTCTTCCACCGCAGCCAAGTGCGCACGTTCCGCAAAATGCCGCGCAATGATGCCTGTTAGCAGGGCGTGCTTCCAAAAATGGCCATAATCGAATTGTTTGCAGGGGCCATGTCGATGATCCACGATTAGCGAGATGCCCAATACTAATTGCCTGAGTCCACGTAGCCCCAACACTGTGACTGCATCGGCTACGGTAACCACGGGACGCGAGGCTTGTCCGAGCAAAATGTTGGCAGCCTTAATAATGCGCAAACTTAAGGCAGGATCGACACCAATCAATTTAGCGATGTCGTGATTTGAGGCATCCTCGCGCTGCGTGAGGTTGATGACCTCCAGCGCAATGCCCTTAGGGGTGGGAAGACGACCGCCGATTTTGAGTTGTGTGAATTTTGGATCGTTAACGATGCTCATTATATTTTTCCTCGCTGACGTGCAATTTTACTCGTGAGAAATATTTTCGGTTATTCTTAAGCGATCCAATTTTTTAATACTACCGATGACATTCTTCAAACTCATTCATTTACTTGCTGCCTTGGTTTGGGTTGGTGGCATGTTTTTCGCCTATATGATATTGCGTCCAGCGGCTGTCGAGGTGTTACAACCGCCTGAACGCTTGCGTCTTTGGGATAGTGTGTTTCGTCGTTTTTTCAGCTGGGTGTGGTGGGCAATTAGTCTGATTTTAATCACGGGTTTTTACATGATCTATCAATATGGTGGGCTGATGTATGCGCCGCATCACGTGCATATCATGCTGATGTTGGGGGTGATGATGACCGTGATTTACGGCTATGTGTTTTTTGCCTGCTATGTACCATTGAGTCTGCATGTGTCCAAGCAACGTTGGAAAGAAGCGGGCGAGCTACTGGGGAAAATACGCCAACTGGTGGCAATCAATCTTGCCTTAGGTTTGCTGACGGTTACCGTAGCTAAGTTTGGAGTGCTTTGGGGATAATTCTGGGGACTTGCAGATAAGGGCTTGGTGATATTCCGACCAAGCCCCGCGCAGTTTATTTTCTCATCTTGATTGTGATGGTCATAATCAGCAGGCCAATGGCAGTAGCGACCCCAAGGGTCATAAGTATGGATGACAAAATGCTCATGTATATCTCCTCTAGAGTGGTTGGGAAATGGGTGCTGTGGTGACCCGAGCAAAATTTATCACAAAACTTTGCTGAAAAAAATT
>JAVHPV010000249.1:0-1834 GCA_036170775.1 Gallionella sp.
CCGATTTGACATCAGCTTGCGGGGCACGTTAAACATTCCAGCTAAAGCGAGGCAACCCGCTCCGCTACCCCCAAGCTGAGCGGGTTTTTCTTTTAGGAGTTTTGATTGAGTGATTCTGTAGGTATCGTGAAAGCGCACTGCGCGCAATTCGACACCCCGCTGCTATTTCGCAGCGGCGCGGTGCTGCCGCGCTATCAATTGATGTATGAAACTTATGGCAGATTAAATGCCGATAAGTCCAATGCCATCCTGATTTGCCACGCCCTGTCTGGGCATCATCATGTCGCGGGTTATTACGCGGACGACGAAAAAAATATCGGCTGGTGGGACAACATGGTGGGGCCTGGCAAGCCCATCAACACCAACAAATTTTTTGTGATTGGGCTAAACAATCTGGGCGGCTGTCATGGTTCAACAGGTCCTTCGTCTATCAACCCTGCTACCGAGCAGCCTTATGGCGCAGACTTTCCCATGATTACCGTGGAAGACTGGGTGGCATCGCAAGCGCGCTTGGCAGATTTTCTGGGCATCCAGCAATTTGCTGCGGTGATCGGCGGCAGTTTGGGCGGGATGCAAGCTTTGCAGTGGTCACTGGCCTACCCCAAGCGCGTGCGCCACGTATTGGCGATTGCCTCCGCACCGCGCCTCACCGCACAGAACATTGCCTTTAACGACGTGGCGCGTAACGCCATTCTGACCGACCCCGATTTTCATGGTGGCAACTATTATCAGCACGGCGTTGTGCCCACTCGTGGCTTGCGTTTGGCGCGGATGTTGGGGCATATCACCTACCTGTCGGATGATGTTATGGCGGATAAATTTGGTCGCCAATTACGCACCGAGCAATTCAATTATGGCTATGAGGTGGAGTTCCAGATTGAGTCTTATCTGCGCTATCAAGGCGATAAATTTGCCGCCTATTTTGACGCGAACACCTACCTGTTGATGACTAAGGCCTTGGACTATTTCGATCCTTCACACGATTTTGGCGGCGACCTGAATCGTGCCTTTGCACGGGCGCAGGCAGGATTTTTGGTGATCTCGTTCACCACCGACTGGCGTTTTTCGCCGCAGCGTTCGCGCGAAATCGTGCGTCCCTTGCTGCACAATCGCCGCAACGTCAGCTATGCCGAAATCACTTCGGCGCATGGACACGATTCCTTCTTGATGGA
The DNA here is from genome assembly GCA_036170775.1 of Gallionella sp. Classification (GTDB taxonomy): domain Bacteria; phylum Pseudomonadota; class Gammaproteobacteria; order Burkholderiales; family Gallionellaceae; genus Gallionella. The sequence continues at coordinate 1,173 of JAVHPV010000249.1, forward strand.
ACACCCGCATTACTTCGATACAGTGCGGGCGTATTTGGATAACGTGGCGGAGGCACTATGAGTGTGAATGACATCGCCAAACTGGCAGCGGAACGCCCTGACTTTGCTGCCATTGCCGCCTGGATACCGCACGGCGCACAGGTGCTCGACTTAGGCTGTGGTGACGGCAGCCTGTTACGTTACCTAATGGAAACTCGCTCGGTGCAAGGCTATGGCGTAGAAATTAACGACCTCGACATTGTGTCGTGTATCGCCAATGGCGTGAATGTCATCCAAAACGATTTGGAAGCAGGCTTGGCGGATTTTGAAAACAACGCTTTTGATTTCGTCATCCTCTCGCAAACCCTGCAAGCCACGCGCCAAACCGCCCCGTTATTACGCGAAATGTTACGCGTCGGGCGCGAAGGCATTGTCAGCTTCCCCAACTTCAGCTACTGGCGCAACCGCCTCAACGTATTGTTCGGCAACATGCCCGTATCACGCGAATTACCTTATCAATGGTATGACACGCCCAACGTCCATCTGTGCACCTTGCACGACTTTGAAGAATTTTGTGACCATCACCAAATCAGTGTGCTCGACCGTCGCGTGATGACAGGGGAGCGCGCCATCCGCACCCTGCCTAATCTATTGGGCAGTACAGCGGTGTACCGCTTTCAACG
>JAVHPV010000250.1:0-1834 GCA_036170775.1 Gallionella sp.
CATCCTGGTGCAGGCACAGCGTAGCGTTCTGCGGCAGGTAGTCGAACAACGTGGCCGTCTGGTCGAAGAACAGCGGCAGGTAATACTCGATGCCCGCAGGCGCGATGCCCTTGCTCACATCCTTGTAGATGCGCGACTTGGATGGATCGCCCTCGAAACGATCCCGAAAACTTTGGCGGAAATGGGCTTGGCCTTTTTCGTCCAAGGGAAATTCGCGCGCGGGCAAAAGGCGGATCTCTGGCACGGGATACAAGGTGCGCTGCGTATCCACATCAAAGGAGGCGATGGTCTCGATCTCATCGTCGAACAAGTCAATGCGGTAGGGCAACACGCTGCCCATCGCAAACAAATCAATGATGCCGCCGCGTATACAGTATTCACCTGGGGTCAGCACCTGCTGTACATGGTTGTAGCCCGCCAAGGTCATCTGCTGGCGGAAGGCGGTTAAGTCTAGGCGTTCGCCCTTCTTCAGAAAGAAAGTGTAAGCCGCCAGATAGGCCACGGGGGGAAGCGGATACAACGCGGTGGTAATAGGCACGACCACGATGTCGAACGATTGCGAACGGATGTGATGCAGCGTCGCCAGCCGTTCCGAAATCAAATCCTGATGCGGCGAGAAGTGGTCGTAAGGTAAGGTCTCCCAGTCGGGTAACAGATACACGCGCAACTTGGGACTGAAGAAGGGGATCTCTTCCACCAGCCGCTGCGCTTCCAATGCGTTGGCGGCAATGACCACCAGCGGCGAATTTTTGGCGGCATATTGCGCCAGTGCCAAAGCATCGGATGAGCCGACTAGGTGTGTATAACGCGGGCGAGAATGGGTAGATGAAAAAAGCATGGAAACAGCCTAAAACAAAGGCGCGCATTATAAGCCAAGCAAAGCGCTTTCCTTTACAATCGCGGCATGTCTGAATTTCACGCTTTAGTCCCCGCTGCCGGTTTCGGCGCACGCATGGGCAACCAACTACCGAAGCAATATCTTCCACTGGCAGGCAAGCCGATGATTGCGCACGCCCTTGAGACGTTGTGTGCCTGTGAGGAAATTTCCACCGTGTTTGTAGTGTTGTCGCCGGAAGACACACAATTTCATACTTACGATTGGTCGCACTTGGGCGACAAATTGCAGCCTTTGTTTTGTGGCGGCGACACACGCGCCGAGAGCGTGGCGAATGGGTTGTTGGTTTCCGAATTAGAGTCGGACGACTGGGTGCTCGTACATGATGCCGCACGACCATGTCTGACGCAGGCAAATTTGCACAAACTCATTACCGACTTGCGTGATGATGCGGTGGGCGGGATTTTAGCTGTCCCTTTAGCTGACACCTTGAAGCGCACCGATGCACATCAACGCATCGAGTGTACCGAGCCACGCGAGAAGTTGTGGCAAGCGCAAACACCACAGATGTTCCGAGCAGGCTTGTTGTCGCAGGCGTTGGCGAAATGCAATGCTGTTACCGATGATGCTTCAGCCATTGAGGCGTTAGGGTTGCAACCCAAATTGGTGGCAGGAGATACGACAAACTTCAAAGTGACTTACCCGAATGACATCCGCCTAGCGGAACTGATATTGAAAGATCGCAAATGAGGATTGGACAAGGTTTTGATGTGCATCAATTGGTGGAAGGGCGCAAGCTGATCATCGGCGGCGTGGACATTCCCTATGCAAAAGGTCTGCTCGGACACTCCGATGCGGACGTGTTGTTGCACGCGATTTGCGACGCACTGCTGGGCGCGGCGGCACTGGGTGACATCGGCAAACATTTCGCCGATACCGATGCCAAGTTCAAAAATATCGACAGCCGCATTCTGTTACGCGAAGTGGCGCATTTGGTGC
>JAVHPV010000251.1:0-1815 GCA_036170775.1 Gallionella sp.
GTCTGCGACACCAATTGGAAGAGGAAATCAACATGCGCTTAGCCCATAAAATCGGCCTCTACACCTTGACGGCATTGCTTGCCAGCTGCGGCACTCACCCTATTCAACCCAGCAACAAGCACATCCAACGCACTGCTGAGGAAAAACCACTCGCTAGCAGCAACATTCCGCAACCTGTGAAATACAGTGTCACGCTGGCTCCTCCTACGCCGAGCCCCAAGATCGAGACTTATAGCGTGGTCGTCACCAACGTTCCCGCCCAAGAAATTTTGTTTGCCTTGGCGCGTGACGCAAAAATCAATCTGGATATTCATCCTGGCATTCAAGGCAATGTCACGTTAAACGCCCTGAACCAAACACTACCGCAGATACTGACGCGCATCGCCAAACAAATTGATATGCGCTATGAGTTTGAAAATGGCAACCTCACCGTGATGCCAGATGCGCCCTATTTGCATAGTTACAAAATCGACTATGTGAACATGGCGCGCGACTCGGAGAGCAGCATCATCACCAGCGCGATGGTTGCCACTACTACGAACGGAGCTACGGTAGGGAGTGGCACAAATAACTCATCAACTAGCATTAAGGACAGCTCAAAAAATCGTTTTTGGGAAACGCTTACACAAAACATCAAGGATATTCTGCGTGAAACCGACAAAATTTTGCCTGAGGGATCTAGCGAAATATCTGTGCAGCAGAGTAAGGTTGGCAGCAGTACAGGAACCGGCGTACAAGTCGTCACTAACAATAAAAAAACTGCGGTGAAAACTGGCATAGAAAACAGTCCGAATCCGGTTGCTATTGAAGAAGGGGACACTACCGTCACACGCCGCAGCACGTTCCGTGAAGCAGCCTCAGTCATTTCTAGCCCCGAAACAGGCTTGATTACAGTACGGGCTACTGCGCGCCAACACGAGAAAATTCGTGAATTCATTGATCAAGTTATGAACAACGCACGCCGCCAAGTCATGATCGAAGCCACCATTGTCGAAGTGCGTCTCAATGATAACTACAAACAAGGCATCAATTGGAGCGCGCTGATTAAGGCGGGAGGCAAGCAATTCAAAGTAGTGCAGAGCAGCGCGGGGCTTCCCACTGGTATTGCGGGTGGTATGTTAGGCGTTATTACCAATCCAACAGTCGCCACCATCGGGCAACAGGTGACACTGCTGGAGTCTTTTGGCAATGTCAGAGTATTGTCCAGTCCAAAACTGAGCGTGCTAAACAATCAAACTGCCGTCATCAAAGTGGTCGACAACATTGTCTATTTCACGGTGACCACTACGCCCGCAGTTCTCTCCTCGACAGGAACGGTTCTCACCCCATCCATATCTAACGCCTCACCTAACGTGTTACCCGTGGGCTTCACCATGAGCGTCACCCCGCAAATTAGTGAAAATGATTCGGTGTTATTCAACCTTAAGCCATCCATCTCAAGGGTGATGAAGATGGTGCCCGATCCAACGAATGCAGCTAATTCCATCCCCCAAACTCAGTCACGTGAAATGGAGTCCATCTTAAAAATCGATAACAATCAAATCGCAGTGATGGGCGGATTGATGCAAGATGAAACCAATAATCTGACGGACCAAGTGCCCGGCTTGGGGCGCATCCCACTCGCAGGCGAATTATTCAAACAACGCAACGACACCACCAGCAAAACCGAATTAGTGATTTTCTTGCGCCCCGTGGTTATCAAAAATGCCAGTATCGACGGGGATTTCAGTGCCTATCGTGACTCCCTGCCAGATCAGAATTTCTTCAAAGATTCGGCGGCCAACTAATCATGAGCCTGTTACTGGATGCGCGTAA
>JAVHPV010000252.1:0-1813 GCA_036170775.1 Gallionella sp.
CAGTGCCTTGATATAAATGGATTCCCGCCTGCGCGGGAATGACAAAACCGAATAAATCAGTACATCCCTAAATTCTGTTTTGCAGTTTGCATAAGTTGAAACAACTGTTTTTATTTTTGAGGAGAAACGAATGTTTATGAACAACCCCTTCGACACACTTGCAGGCATCATTTCACCCGAAATGATGCAGGGTTATATCGTGGTAATGATTCTGCTGGTAGTGGGCGGAACCATCCTCGACATGCTCCACAAGAAAAATGCGCAATACTTTTTCGAGAATGCAAAAAAAGCCAAGAAAAATGCAAAGCGCGAAGTCAGTGGAGGCGAAAAAGCCTCGATTGCAGTTTCCGTACTGATGAACGAGGTGCTGACCGCTGGCGAATTCAGCAATACCCAGCGCCGCCTCTCACATCTGTTAACCATGTATGGATTCATTATTTTCGTGGTAACCACCGCGATAATGATTTTCTCACCTGGCCTCACCTCCACTCTGTTGCCGCAACTATGGCATATCGGCGCGCTGATGCTGGCACTGGGCGGTTACTGGTTCTGGTTCTTCATTCGGGTGGATGTATCCGCAGAAGGTCTGCCTTGGTTTCGCTTCGAGACTGCGGATTTATTTATCCTCTCGCTGCTAGCCACCTCAACATTCGCCTTGATTTGGTCTTTGTCTGGCGGTGGATTAAGCATCTCGTTTGCCCTATTCATATTGTCCAGCACAGTGCTGTTCGGCGGTGTTTATTGGTCTAAGTTCGCGCACATGTTCTTTAAGCCTGCCGCAGCACATCAGAAGAAAATTACGCGCGCCGATGGTTCCCGCGAAAATTTACCGCCTGACTACGATTTAACGGATGCCGAGGTGCAACGCAAGTTTCCCGATGTCCCAATGTATATGGGCAAGAACCCACCCAACATGGGGTTGTGTATCAAGGCCGAAAAGCCTCAACACTACTAAAACCGAATTGACTATTATCTATTCTTACTAAAGGAATAAAAATTATGCCTACCTTTGTATATATGACGCGTTGCGATGGTTGCGGACACTGCGTTGACATCTGCCCATCCGACATCATGCACATCGACAAAAAGTTGCGTCGTGCTTACAACATTGAACCCAATATGTGCTGGGAATGTTATTCCTGCGTAAAAGCCTGCCCACACCAAGCAATTGATGTGCGCGGCTACGCTGACTTTGCGCCCCTTGGTCACAGCGTACGCGTGCTGCGCGATGAAGAGAAAGGCACGATTGCCTGGCGCATCAAGTTCCGCAACGGCAAGAAAGACATGGAACTGTTGGCACCAATCACGACCAAGCCTTGGGGATCAGGGCAGCCGAAACTCGCAGACGTGCCGGCACCAAGCAAGGAGATGCGCGACAGTCAATTGCTGTTCAATGAACCCAAATACATTCGTATGGATGACGGCGGATTGCACACGCTGCAATCCAATGGTCTAGAAATCAAAAAGGGAGTGCAATACTAATGAGCTACTCGACAATTATTGAAGACAATATCGACATCCTAGTTGTGGGTGCTGGCTTGGGCGGTACGGGTGCCGCATTCGAAGCCAGATATTGGGGGCAAAACAAAAAAATCGTGATCGCCGAAAAGGCGAACATCATGCGTTCCGGCGCGGTGGCTCAAGGTCTGTATGCGATCAACTGCTACATGGGTACACGCTTTGGCGAGAACAACCCAGAAGATCACGTGCGCTACGCGCGTATCGACCTGATGGGTATGGTGCGCGAAGACTTGCTGTTCGACATGGCGCGCCACGTGGACTCCACCGTGCATAACTTCGAAGATTGGGGTCT
>JAVHPV010000253.1:0-1809 GCA_036170775.1 Gallionella sp.
GCGATGCGTTTTGCCCCCCCACCTTGATCGCTGATGTGCGTGGTAGAAACGTTCAGTTCCTCAATGGAGGCCGCCATGCGGGAGACCGCATCCGACTCGTGGTTGACGTTTGCAGAAATTTGCTGCGCAGAGGTGGCCAGGCTATGCGCCATATCGCCCACGTGATTGGCTTGATTTTTTACCTTGCCGATCATCTCGCGTAAGGCCGATTGCATCTGATAGGCATTCGCCAACAAGCTACCTGCTTCGGGCAATTTAGCGGGTTGTTGCGAGAAATCGCCCGAAGCCATGGTGTTCACCACTTTGGCGACCTCCTTAGGATCCGCGCCCAACTGGTTAAACACGGCACGTAAAATCAATGTCACCAGCGTTATGGACAACAGCACAGAAACCACCACCCAAGCGATGACAAAATTACGCCGTTGTTGATAATTTTGCTCGCTCAGGGCGACTTTTTCCGCGCCTTTTTTCGTCGCAAATTCAACCAAACTCGTGCGCAAGTCATGTATCTGTTTCGACAACTCGCGGTCTATTCCTGCCACCGCAGCATCAGATTCTGCTGTGCTGCTGTGGCGGTCGATTTGCGCTAAATATTTGCCGCTCACCACTTTGTGTTCTTCTGCCAGCCCATTGAGCTGTGTGATGAATCCCGCCCATTCAGCATGACCTTGCGCTAGGGTTTTCAAGCCCGTCATAGCGGCCACTTGCTGTTGCTCAAACTCAGTTTGTTGCGCCACAAACTCACCACGATATTTTTTTAACTTTTCAGGGTCTGCGCCGCGTATCCACACATCTTTCGCGAGTTTCACCTCTTTGAGAAAAGCGATGTCCATACTGCCTATATTGCCCATCACCGCGATGTCTTGTTGCAAACGACTGATATTTTCCTGCTCGTCTGCCACCGAGCCACTCAGTTGCACCAAACCAAATGTCGCCATCGCCACAAACATGGCAAACGAAATAGATTCCAGCACTAGAAACTTGCCTTTAAGCGTTAAGTTGTTGAACATTTTCCCCTCCTTCGTGTTATTGGTTTTACTGCTACTTTTCTTCTAAAAAATCGTTTTCTGTAGGTTCGGTTTTAACCCGACATGTCGGGCTGAAGCCCGACCTACGCCCCAATGGATTATCTGAATTCATCCCAAATAATCCGCGAGAACCTCGCTCCATCGTCCGTTAGAACTTCTCCGCCTTGTAGGCACTCGATTTACCTCGAAGAAGTTCTTGCGCCCTTTGGGTGTCGAGCGATGCCTATCAAAAATCGCTCGATAAATCGAGCTCCTACACAGCCTAATGAACAATCTAGGGAGACACTGATTTATTCGTCATCTCCGCGCAGGCGGAGATCCTGTGCCTTGATATAAATGGATTCCCGCTTTCGAGGGAATGACAAAACCGAATAAATCAGCGTTTCCCTTGAATCATCTGACCGCCTCGCTAGATGCCACCACACCGCTACACTTTAAATCTGCCCACTGTGCTGCTGAGATGCACGGATATTTCCTCCATGCGCCTTACTTCGCTCACGCTGTCCCGCACCACGCCGTTGTTGCGTTGCGCCATGCTGGCGATACGTTCCACGTTGCGATTGATTTCTTGCGTGGCATCGCGCTGTTGGTTAATCGCGCTAACGATTTCACTTAGACCGCGATTGACACCATCCACCGATTGGTTTGCCTCACTCAATACGCTGGTCACTTCACGAATATGTGCCTGGCTGTTTTGCAGAGCATTCATGCCGCGCTGCACGGTCTTTTCGACTTGCCCCGATTGTTCGCTGATGGTTTGCGTAACCTCATCAATTTGCGA
>JAVHPV010000254.1:0-1803 GCA_036170775.1 Gallionella sp.
AACCCTACGCTCAAGACGACAACAGTGGAAAGACCGCGTCTTTACAGCAAAATCATCAAGGGGGTCAATGATGCAAATCGCAAAACAGCAAGTTGCTGCGATGCTTCAGAAGTTGCCAGACGATTGCTCACTGGAGGATATTCAATATCACCTCTACGTGATTGGAAAAATTAAGAACGGTGTGGCACGTGCGAAAACTGAAGGGGCTATCTCACAACAAGACGCAGAGAAAAAACTGGCGAAATGGATACGCGAGTAAGTTGGTCTCTGGAGGCACTGGATGATGTAGATTCCATCGCTGCCTATATCGCTAAAGACTCGCCATTTTATGCATCCGCCGTGGTACAGAAAATTTTGGATATTGCACAAAGTGTAGGGAGATTTCCAAACCTCGGCCCGATTGTTCCAGAAATAGGTGAACCCGAATTCCGGGAGCGTTTTGTTTACAGTTACCGACTGATTTACCATGTAAGCGCAGAACAAGTGCTAATCGTTGCTGTAATACATGGCAGGAGATTGCTTACCCCTACGATGATTGGCTTGGAATAGCCTGCTAACGCAATAACCAACGGGCATTGCGCTGTATGTAAAACCCAAAACTGGTGCAATGCGCTACGCCCTTCGACAAGCTCAGGACAGGCTTTTGCACCCTACGAATAACTAACCACTAAGGAAAAATGCAACATGACCACCCTCATCAAAACTGATACCCAACTAGGCAATGGCGCGGAAGCGCAAGCGGGACAAACCGTCATCGTGCATTACACTGGCTGGCTCTTTGACGAGAGCGCACCAGACAACAAGGGCGCGAAGTTTGACAGCTCTCTCGATCGCAACGATCCTTTCGATTTTCCACTCGGTGCAGGGCATGTGATCGAGGGTTGGGATGAGGGGGTACAGGGCATGAAAGTGGGTGGGCAGCGCACGCTCATCATCCCCGCAGCGATGGGGTATGGCGCGCAAGGCGCGGGGGCTGACATTCCACCGAATGCGAAGCTGCTGTTCGAGGTGAAGCTGTTGAGCGTAATTAAGACCGACATCACCGACACTCAAGTTGGAGAAGGTGCGGAAGCGCGAGTTGGGCAGCATGTCACGGTGCATTACACGGGGTGGCTGTTCGATAAGAATGCAGAAAATAATAAGGGCGCGAAATTTGATAGCTCACGCGACCGCAATGAGCCATTTGAGTTTCCTCTCGGTATGGGGCGGGTCATTAAGGGTTGGGATGTGGGTGTGCAGGGCATGAAGGTAGGCGGGCAGCGCACACTGGTGATTCCTCCTGAAATGGGTTACGGGCGGCGCGGCGCAGGCGGGGTGATTCCCGCCAATGCGAAGCTGATTTTTGATGTTGAATTGTTGGACGTAGCATAATTTTTGAGGTGTATATGAAGCTGATTTCCAAATTGTTATTAGGTTTGTTGTTATCGGTCACTTTCGTCACGACGGCCTGTTCGGGTCAGTCCGCACCTGCAATGCAAGCGAGCAAAATCACTGCATTGGTGCAGACCGACAGCAAGCTTGGTACGGGTGCAGAAGCGGTTGCAGGGCATGATATTTCTGTGCATTACACGGGCTGGTTGTACGACGAGAATGCGCCTGAGCATAAAGGTCAAAAGTTCGATAGTTCGCGTGATCGTGGTCAGCCGTTCGATTTCCCTTTGGGGGCGGGACGCGTCATTAAAGGCTGGGATCAGGGTTTTGCGGGCATGAAAGTGGGCGGTCAACGCACCTTGCTCATCCCACCTGACATGGGCTATGGCGCACAGGGTGCGGGCGGCGTGATTCCTCCCAATGCGACGCTGG
>JAVHPV010000255.1:0-8547 GCA_036170775.1 Gallionella sp.
AAATACCGATAATCGCCACAACGATCATCAACTCGATCAACGTAAAACCTTTTTGAATTTTTTGCATGTTTGTATCTCCTAAAGAAAACACACCAGAGCGTGTGCGCCGATAATGTAAGCAAGGCTTGTGCCACAATTTATAGATTACCTGCTTGGTTCGTGGTGTGCTTACAGGGCGCAGGAAAACAACAAAGTTAGTTCAATAAGTTACATTAAAATTCAGCGGAAACAAACTTAATTGGGGATTCGCCTAGCTGCCATAAATACCGCCTGAATAGTGATGTAAACGCGTAACACCTGCCCACGCGCTTCGGTAAGTGACAATTTTTGTCGGCTGCGCGCAGATGACGAATAAATCAGCGTCTCCTTAGATTTTAGAGTTGCCTACTAAGGCGTACAACCCGGGATGTTGCTGAGGTCTACTTCGTCAATTTGTTCGGGGGCGAGAAATTTTTGCGCGTATTCCAGATAGACTTTTTCGCGGATGAATACGTCGAACAGGTCTGGGTCGATGTGTCCGCCCAGTTTGAATTTGCCGAGGATGGTGAGGGATTCGGTGAGGGTTTTGCCTGGTTTGTAAGGGCGATCTTTGGCGGTGAGTGCTTCAAAAATATCGGCGATGCCCATCACGCGTGCTTGCACCGACATTTGTTCACGCGTCAGCCCACGAGGATAGCCTTTGCCGTCCATGCGTTCATGATGCCCCCCCGCATATTCGGGGACGTTGCTAAGGTGTTTAGGCCAAGGCAACGATTCCAACATTTTTATGGTGACATCAATGTGATGGTTGATGATGGCGCGTTCGGCTGCGGTCAGTGTGCCTGAACGTATACTCAGATTTTCCAACTCTTCGTCTGTCAAAAAGTTGCTTGTCTGGCCGTTGACATCACGCCATTGATATTGGGCAATGTGTTGCACACGTTGCTGCGCTTGCGCTGACATCGCCTCGCCACCCACATTGCATTGACGCAAAAATTGTCGGTCATCTTCTAGTTGTTGGCTGCGTATTTGATAGTCGTTTGCGTTTAGCTCGCCTTTTAGCAGGGCGATTTCTGCGTCTCGCTTGAGCACTTCAAAACGGGTGTCTAGTAGGTGGATGCGGTCAAAAATTGTCTGCAATTTAGTCGCTTTGTCTACCACATGCACGGGGGTAGTGATTTTGCCGCAGTCATGCAACAGGCCGGCAATTTTCAACTCATGACGATCTTTGTCCGTCATCACAAAGTCTTTGAGTGGCCCTTGGGTGGTGCGATTCACCGCTTCCGCCAGCATCATGGTCAAAGCGGGTACGCGTGCGCAGTGCCCGCCCGTATAAGGTGATTTGTCATCAATCGCGGTGTTGATAAGCTGAATGAAGGATTCAAACAGTTCTTCCAGTTGCGCAATCAAACGTCGATTGGTGAGGGCAATCGCAGCTTGCGAGGCGAGTGATTCAAGTAATTGTTGATCGTCCACCGAGAAAGGCACAATGGCATGAGTCGCCTGCTCTTGGGCATTGATGAGTTGTAACACGCCAATCACTTCATCTTCGTGGTTGCGCATCGGCACGGTTAAAAAGGATTGCGAGCGATAGCCTGTTTTGGCATCAAATTTTTTAGTGCCCGAAAAATCGTAGCCCTCGGCAACGTAAGCATCGGGGATGTTGACGGTTTCACCGGTTAAGGCGCAATGGCTGACCACCATGGCATGATTTTCTATGCCATTTTTGCCATATAACTGCACGGGGTAGAAAGTCGATGATGAGTCTTGTCTTGCCTGCATCGAGATGTTAAGGGTGTCGTTACGCAGAATCTCAAAGTACAACACCTTGTGCTCATCATCCATCAAATACAGCGTCCCAGCGTCGGCATGGGTAATGCCTTTGGCGGCATCAAGGATGATTTCTAATAGGCGGGTGATGTTGCGTTGTTGAGATAAAGCAACGCCAATGGCATTGAGTTCTTTGAGACGGTCACGAAGATTGTCGAGGTTGTGCATACCACTACATCACTTGATGCAGACGGCGCGTATTTGATGCATGTCGGTAATGCCTTGCAGCACCTTTTCCATGCCATCTTGCTTGAGGGTGTGCATTCCGTCTTCGAGACAAATCGCCAACAATTCGGCAACGCGCGCATGTTCTTGAATGGCTTTTTTAACGGTATCCGTGCCCAATAAAAGCTCATGTAAACCCACCCGACCACGGTAGCCTGTGCCCGTACATTTGTCGCACCCGACAGGTTCATAAAGGGTAAATTGTCCTTTGTCATTGGCAAAGAGTTTGACCCATTCGGCATATAGCTTTTTCGATTCGCCCGCAGCATCTTTTTGCCACGCTTCGGTATGTAGCAACTCCAAGCTATATTCAGCCAGTAATGCCTTCATTTCGTCTGGCGTGGCCACATGCGGTTTTTTGCAATCAGCACACAGCCGTTTGCTCAAGCGTTGCGCCAAAATTCCCAGCAGGGCATCGGCAAAGTTGAAGGGATCCATGCCCATGTCGAGCAAACGATTGATGGATTCTGGCGCGCTATTGGTATGCAAGGTGGCGAACACCAAGTGCCCTGTCAGCGAGGCTTCAATGCCGATAGACACGGTTTCTTTGTCGCGCATTTCACCCACCATAATCACATCGGGATCAGCACGTAAAAAAGCGCGCATGATGGTGGCAAAATCCAGCCCCGCTTTTTTGTTGATTTGTACTTGGCGCAAGCCCTTTTGCGTAATTTCCACAGGGTCTTCCGCCGTCCAAATTTTGGTATCGGGTTTGTTGATGTATTTGAGAATGGAATGCAGCGTGGTGGTCTTACCAGATCCCGTCGGGCCGCACACGAAGAACAAACCGTAAGGCTTGCTGACGGTCTCTTTAATCAGTTCATTATTGCGTGCGGAGAAGCCCATTTTTTCCAATGGCAATGGCTCGCCTGAGGCCAAGATACGCATCACCACGTCTTCCACGCCCCCCTGCGAAGGGATGGTTGCAACACGTAGTTCAATATCTAACGGACCAAATCTCTTGAACTTGATCTTGCCATCCTGCGGTTTGCGTTTTTCGGAAATATCCAAATCACACATAATTTTCAGGCGCGTCACCAAGGCATTGCGGTAGGTGGAAGGCACCTCGATGTAGTTGAGTAATGAGCCATCTTTACGCACGCGAATCAGGGTTTTAGCCTTGCCTGGCCCTGGCTCGATATGAATATCCGAAGCCCCCATACGGTAAGCATCTACAATAATTTTATTGACCAGTTTGACCAGCTCGTTATCCGCTGCCGCGCTAACATCGTCCTGAGTGGTTGCGGCTAATTCTTCATCATCCCCCCCCATGCTGGAGAGTATGTCATCCATGGAAGTTTCATCCATAGAGAAACCACCCGTTGCATCAGAGGCACCATTACTGCCATAAAAGGCATCCAAAGTCTGCTTAAACTCACGTTGCGAACAGACTTTGTAAAGCAAGCGATGCTTGGGGAAGATGTTATTGACCACGCGGGAGGTTTGAATCCGCTCTGGGTCTGTCGTCAGTATTGCCAAGCCTTCCTGAGTTTCTTCAATGGGCACCCAGTGACTGCTCTCTACATATTCACGCTTGAGATTACGCAATAAATCGGACGGCTTAATACGGTCAGCTTTGAAGGCTTCGTAAGGTACACCGAAAAAACTTGATAAGGCTTTGCCCAAGGCAGTAATACTGACCTGGAATTCATTTAGCAAAACCTCTTCAATATCCAACCCTTTACGCCGCGCTGTGCGTGCTGCCAACTCAAACTCTGCGGCAGAAAGTACCGCATCAGAAACAAGATAATCGTATTTGGTTTTAACCGTACTATTTTGCTGACGCTGACGCAATGCCACCGCCATGGTCTGGGAAAGTTCTTGCGCCCCCTCTTCGATCATTGCTGAAAATGGCACGCCAGACTTGTTGTTGATGACCTGTATGATTCCTACCAGATCGTTATTGGTCGCATCCAAAATGGGCACAACCAGCATTTGTCGCGTCCGATAGCCGGTACGTTTATCAACTTCTTGCAGGAAACGTAAATGCGAGCTGTAGCCAGCCAACTCTTGCTCATCGTATACATCTTGGATGTTGAGCACTTTTTTGTGCATCGCCGCATAACCCGCCACACTTTGCTCGGCAATCGGAAGCTTCAAATCCTTAAAAGAGTTCAAGCCTGTTTTGACTTTGGAAATCAGCGAAGTGTTATCTTCACCCAATACGTAGATGGTCAAACGATCCGCATTAAACAATACGCAAATATCTTTGCTGACATCCAGCATGATTTCGTCAATATTGTTGGTGGCATGTATTTTATTGATGACATGGTTGAGATTTTTGGTGAACTCCAACTTTAGGCTCATCTCGCCTGTAGTTGCATTGCCTGCACCATTCATGATTGCTGTACTCATCCTAAATTTCCTTGGGCAACTATTATTGTGCTGACTTTGGCACTGACCAAAGTCCATTTTCCAACACATGCACATCGTATCCAGCTTGCGCAAGAATAAATGCGGCTGCGGCACTGCGCCGTCCACTTTGGCAATAAGCAATGTATTGCTTGCTGCGATCAAGCGCACCGACCGCATCGCGTATATCGTTCAGTGGCACATTCATCGCACCAGGTAAACGATCGTAACGGTACTCGGGGGGATGGCGTACATCCAGCCAAACAGCCCCCTCAGCAACCTTCTGGCGGGCATCCGCAAAATTTAATTTGTGCAATAAAGGTTCTCGCAATAACGCCATAAAGTCCGCACGGCCTAAACGCAACAACACGCCATTTGACTTCATCGTCACCGTCGCATTGCGCTTGGCATCCGAAATCAAGGCTTCTTCACCAAACACATCGCCAGATTTTAGATCCGCTAAAGGCATCACTACACCACCGACCAAGCGGGTAACCTGCGCACGCCCACTGTCTATCAAGTAGTAATAGTCGCCATCATCACCTTCGCGAATTACCACATCTCCCGACCACACGGCAATCGCTTCGATACGTTGCAACAAGATACTGATATTCGCCATCGGCAAATGTGCCAGCGGGCCATTTTGTAGGTTTTCCGTACTAAACATATTGGAGGCAAGTAACCGCTTGATGCTGGTAGCGACATCTACATGTGTTTCTACCGCGTTTGCCACATGTGCATCAGAAATCAGATCATGCTGAGAAAATTGATCCCACGTCACCATACGATCCAAAAGTTCATCGTCAATGCGTAACAGTTGGCTTTCAACTAGAGCGGTGGCTGACAAAATATCGGGTTGGCGTTTACCCAAGGGGTGTTTTGCCCATTCCGATTCAGCATTCACAACAACTTTGTTGCCGTCTTGGTAGAGCAATTCGATTTCGCCACGGACTAAGTACACCGACTGTCCTGCAAGCTCATGGGTTTTAAAAGGATTTTCACCTACCGCAACTTTTTCCGTGTGGCAATAGTCGAGAAGCTCGCGTAAACGGGCAGGATTAAATGATGAAATAGGCTCTAATCCAGCCAATATCTTAATGTCAAGGGCGTAATTCATAGCATCCCCTAAAACTTGAACTCTTGGTTGTTCAACAACATACGCGGGCGAATCCGCGTAACGCCCGCCTCAATCTCAGACATCGTCAATTCAACCTCACCGGGTTTCAGGTGCGTGATGAATATCTCCGCCTCGCGCGTGAACTTAGCCAACTCGGTGGCCAGAATGCTAGGGCACATATGTTTCGATAGTACGGCCAATTCTTTTTCACTATTTGAAAAGGCGGTTTCGATGATGAGGTAACGTAAATTTTCGATGCGATTGATAATCGGCCACGCAAGATCATTGATCGTGGTATCTCCACTAAAAACTAAGCTTGCTGATCCGCTATCGAGGTGATAACCCACCGCAGGCACGGTGTGGTTAGCGGGGATGGGGGTAATTTTTCGTCCATTACTCAAAGTGACCGTTTCGCCTAATTCTATCGCCTGAAAACGCATGACGGGATTTTGTGCATTCGGAATTTCCGTAAAATCTGGCCATATTTTCCAATTAAAAATATGCGCTTTGAGTATTTCTAATGTTTCTTCGCTAGCATAAATGGTCAGGGGGTGATCGCGCATAAATCCCACGCTATCAACTAAGAAGGGGATGCAAGCAATATGATCCAAGTGTGAATGCGTCACAAAAATGTGATCAATGAGCGTTAATTCGGTCAGACTCAGTTCATTAACTCCGGTCCCGGCATCGATCAGCACATCGTGATCAAGCAGAAAGGACGTGGTGCGTAAATTGCCACCTATCCCGCCACTGCATCCCAACACTCTTAGCTTCATCGTTAATCAGCCTTTATCTTTTTGTTGTGCTTATTTGGTTTGGAAAACATACACACCATCCCAGTCTGGAGGGGGTGGATTTTTACGGAAATAGCCAATACGTTCAATGTAAATTTGGTACAACGCAGTATGCGGTGACAAACGCTGCAAATTCATCAACTGTAATTCTGCTTGATCCCAGTCTTGTTTACGATACAAGCGACGCACTTCATGAAATAACTTCACTTCATCCTGTTTGGATTTTTCCACTTCACTGGTCAAACCAATTGGTTCGTAAATTGCGACAGGTTTGTCTTTACCTTTCACGCGCACCAAATCAAGTTCGCGGTAGATAAAGTCTGTCACTGCGTTACGCGTATTTTCGCCGACGATGATACCTACACCATATTGCTTAGTGATCCCTTCCAAACGCGAGGCCAGATTAACTTCATCCCCCATCACCGTATAAGCAACACGTACTTCAGAACCCATATTGCCCACACTCACTCGTCCTGTGTTGATCCCCACCCCCACATGAATTTCTGGCCAGCCACGTTCTTTGAAATGCGGTTGTAATGCAGCCAAGGTAACTTGCATTTCCAACCCCGCAATAATGGCATTGCGCGCATGAGCCACATCGGGCAGTGGCGCGCCCCAAAAAGCCATAATGCAATCGCCCATATACTTGTCTATAGTGCCACGATGTTTATAGACCACCCGAGATAAGGGGGTTAAAAATTCGTTCATCAGCAAGGTGAGCTCCTTGGGATCCAGCCCTTCTGAAATAGTGGTAAATCCCCGCACATCAGAAAACAAGATGGTCATCTCACGGCTTTCGCCTTCCATGGAGACGCTTTCTGGGTGCTGGCTCATTTCCTCAACCAATTCGCTAGGCACATATTGCCCAAACAACCCAGTAATCTGCCGCTTGGTACGTGACTCAACAAAATAGCCGTAGGACATATCCAAGGCGAACAATAGTCCTATCATCATCAAGCTGTTAGCGATGGGCAGCAACAGATTACCGTAATGCCACAACAACAAACTAATGCCTTGCGTCACCGCGAACATGAACAACGATACCAACATCGCTTTGGCGGGACTGATTAAGGGCAATAGTACGCTCAATGCAACACCAATCAGTAACAGCCACAGCACTTCTGCACCCATCATATAGGCGGGTTTTTCTTTTAGGTTCTGATCGAGCATTCCTGAAATCATGTTGGCGTGAACCTCTACCCCAGGATAAACCTCAGCGACTGGCGTAGCACGCATATCCAACAAACCTGGTGCAGTCGTTCCAACTAAAATGATTTTGTCTTTGAGTTGCGCAATATCTACGCGATCATGCAACACGTCCGCGATGGATATATAGCGAAAGCTGCCTTGTTTACCACGGAAGGGAATGAAAGTCGCCACATCACGATCCACGGGTATTTTTAATCGGCTACCAGCCACATCCAACTCTAACCATTCCAAACCCGAGTAGCCAGTATTTTTACCGCCCTCGAAACCCGGCAAGATTTGGGGCTGCCCCAGCAAAGTGCGCACCATCGCCAACGACAAGGATTGGTAGTAGGCACCGTTGTATTCCACCAACATCGGCACACGACGAACGACACCATCTTCCTCTATGCGCGGGTTAAAGTGTCCCGCACTGGCCGCAGCCTCTTGTAATTCTGGGAGATTCGCTCCGTAACCATTCCACAATGTAAACTCGATAGGTCTGCCCTTAAATGCACTCGCCGCAAAGGTAGGCTGTGGCAACATACCAGACACGTTGTGGTCTTTTTGGTCGGTGAAGTAATAACCCAACACCACATTACGATTTTTTATTTTGCTGGCAAATAGACTGTCATATTCCAACTGGGGCTTGAGTTGCGCCAAGGTGGATTGAAATCCCGCATCATCCTTAAGTTGATTTTGCGCAATTTTTTGCAGTACCTTCAGCCCTGAGCTTTCATCTTTTTCGGCAAACACCACGTCGAACCCCACCACTGCCACGCCGTATTTATCAAACAACTTATCCATCAACAGACCCAGCCGATCCCTACTCCACGGCCAACGACCTTCTTCCTTGAGACTCTTCTCATCAATATCAAGAATGACAATGCGCTCGTCTATGGTGCGCGGCATGGTAAGTTGCAAGCGGTAGTCATAAAGTACGCTAGACAATTGATCAACCAAGTCTAGCCGATAAAAACGTGCTGCATTCCCAACGAATAGCAGCACGATTAGCAAACCGAGTCCAATCAACATTGCGTTTTTTTTCACGCGCATCCTTCAAAG
>JAVHPV010000256.1:0-8492 GCA_036170775.1 Gallionella sp.
GCAATGAATCCCAGCTTGGTATAAAACGCTTTTGCTTTATCGTGCTTGGCATCGACCACTACTGCGTACAGTCCCACACGTTGCGAAAATTCCACCGCCAATCGCAATGCGAAAGCCAACAAGTCTTGGCCGATGCCTTTGCCCTGATGGCGGACATCAACCGCTAACCGTCCGATGCGCAAGATGGGCGCGGGATAACGCGGGAGTTTTGATTGAGCGGGAATGGATGCCGTGGCGATCTGCCCTGCACTCACGGTGACAAAACCGATGACGGTTGCACCATCGTTAGCGATAGCCACATAGGTTTTGCCGAAACCGCGCTGCTGTTGTTGCCCTGCTTGGCTTTGCAAAAATTCATTCAACACCGTTTCACCGCAATCGAATCCGTTGCGGTTGTGTTGCTTGACTAGCAGTTGGATAACCGCCACGTCACTTACGCGCCATGAGTTTGCGCAAGGCGGCTTTGGGCTTGGGCGGGTGTTCCATCGACGCGGCGAATACGTCAAAGTCGCGCTGGGTGAGCATCAGCGTGTCGTAATCGGACACCACGCGCCGCGCCGCTTCGTAGGCGTTCTGCAACATGAAGCTGGACACGGTCGTGCCCATCAACGCGGCAGCACGTTCGATCATGGCTTTGGCATCGGCACTGGTGCGCAGGTTGATACGAGCTGATTCGTTGGTAACGGTGGCGGTCATGGCAATCTCTCCCGATTGATAATCGGCGTTATTGTACGTCATTCTTACGCACATCTTAAATTATGGTCGCAACAGACTGCCCATAGCGGGGAGCAGTGTTGCCGTCACCATGCTGTCGATCCGCATCTGTTTGAACGTTTCAAAAGGTACGACTGGCACGTAAAGCAGCGGCGAGTTGCCGCGCTTGTTCTTCCTTGAGGGTATCGTTGATTTCGCGCATGACGCTGTTGAGATCGACCGGTTGATGCTCCTGTGCGAATTGCCCCGTCAGTTCACGCTCTGGAGTGAGTTCACTGCGTTGATAAAGCGACCATATTTCATTGCCATAATCGGTGGTAAGTAGCTCAGGGGAGAATTGGCCAAAATAATTGGCGAGATTATCGACATCCCGTAGCAACATTTTTTTCGCCTGATTATTCGCTGCGGCATCAATCGCTTGCGGCAAGTCAATAATCACAGGGCCGTCGCCATCGACCAACACATTGAATTCCGACAAATCACCATGCACGATACCTGCGCACAACATGCACACCACTTGTTTAATCAAGCGACTGTGATAATCACGCGCCACCTCAGCAGTCAACACTAAATCGTTCAATCGCGGCGCGGCGTTGCCCGTTGCGTCGGTGAGCAACTCCATCAGCAACACCCCTTCGTGAAAATTATAGGGTTGCGGCACACGCACCCCCGCTGCGGCCAAACGATACAGCGCATCCACCTCAGCACTTTGCCACGCTTCTTCCTGTGCTTGTCGTCCGTAGCGACTGCCTTTTTCGATCGCGCGGGCACGGCGACTATTTTTTACTTTGCGCCCCTCGGTGTAATCCACGCTCTGGCGAAAACTACGCTTATCCGCCTCTTTGTAAACTTTGGCACAGCGTATTTCATCACCACAGCGCACCACATACACCGTCGCCTCTTTGCCACTCATCAACTGACGCATAACTTCGTCAATCAAGCCATCTTCAACCAAGGGAGCGAGTCTTTTGGGGATTTTCATGTACGCTTTCTAAGGGGATCTAACAATCCTGATAAACCGTTGTGATCAAGTTCGTGCATTAACGCCAATAACTGCCCAAGCTCACCCGCAGGAAACCCCTGACGTGCGAACCAGTTCAGATAATGTCCTGGTAAATCAGCGATCAAGCGACCTTGGTATTTGCCGTAGGGCATGACCTGCGTCACTAATTTTTGTAAATGTTCGGAGTTCATAACGGGGGAGAAATAGACGGGGGGAAAGTTGCCCACAGTTTACGTGGATGTCTATGTGGATGCACTGTGGATAAGTCAAAATTCCGCCATTGCACCAGCAAGATGAAAAATTGTACAAATAGTAATCTGGGGCTTACTCAGGCTTTTTCTTGAGTAGCCCTTGCAAGGCAGCGAACGGTTGATGACTCGCCAATTTAGATTTTTCTGTGCCTCGCCCGCGCGCTGCCTCGTCTAATTCGCGTGCATGTTCGTTGTCGTGGCAATACACGCATAGCAACTCCCAATTGCTGCCGTCGGCGGGATTGTTGTCGTGATTATGGTCTTTGTGATGCACCGTCAACTCGCGTAGCCGCACGCCCGAAAACTCTCGACCACAGCGTCCGCATATCCAAGGGAACAGCTTGAGCGCACGTTCGCGGTATCCCAATTCGCGCACTTCGCGTTGTTGGCGGGCTTCCGCCACCACGCGATCCAGTCGCGCCAGGTCAGGGGTATGCGGTTTAGCCATGTTTAATCGCGCTTACGGCTGCCCAACCACGGCATCATGCGGGTTAGCAAGCCATCACGTGCTACAAAATGATGCTTCATGGCCGCCGCCACATGCACGACCACTAAAGCTAGCAGCAGATAGTTCAAATTCTCATGCCAATCTTTGAGTAATTCACCCAAGGCTTTGTCTTTCCCCACCAAGTCAGGCAAGGGCAATACGCCGAACCACACGGTTTGAAAGCCTTTCGCAGAACTCATTAACCAGCCTGTCAAGGGCACTAGCAACATCATCAAGTACAGCACGTAATGCATCACATTCGCGGCTGTTTTCTCCCAAGGTTTCATGCTATTTGGCAGGGCTGGGACGCGGGTCACCGTGCGCCACATCAGCCGCACCACCACCAGTGCTAAAACGCTGATGCCGATCCATTTGTGATAGCTGTACAGCTTTAACTTGGTCGGAGAAAGCACTAAATCGCTCATGTACAGACCCAAGGGGAAAGCTGCCAAGATGAGCAATGCCACCAGCCAATGCAGGCTAACAGCAATGTTGTTATAACGAATCGGGGTAGTCAAAATTGAGCTCCTAATGAACAGACGCTTACACAGCATTCAAATTAAATTCAATCACCACTTCATCCTTCACTGCCAGCAAACCGCCGAGTACGGAATAAGGTTGTGCGCCAAAATCGGTCTGACGCATCACGAACGAGCCACTCACGCCGAGCTTGTCGGGTAAGCCAGAAATACTCAACGGCACCCACTGTTCACGAGTTTGACCGTGCATTTCGATCAGCACCTTGGCGGCCAAGCGCGGATATTCACCCGTGATTTGTACCGCATGAATGCGCACCCAGGGGAAACGGTCGGCTTGCAAATTGTCGCTGCCCAACATGTGCTCACGCGTGCCTTCAATAGCCCCTGGCGGCAACAACGAGTTGAAGGCTTTGCCCAAGCCACTGCGATAAGCGGGATTGTCAATTTCTAATTGATCTAAACGGAATACCAAGTCAAAGCGCGCATCACTCTCGCCGCTTTGGGGCAGATATACGAAACCATCAAACTGCGGGGCGGACAACACATGGTTATGTCCTAACTTAGTCGCCATCCCCCCTCGAAACACATAAATTTTTACCGCCGAAGTTTTAGGATCAACGTTGTATAGCTTGCCCCCCGCACTGGCCAATTTTTCATAGCTGGCTTTCAGTTCAGTCGGGCTGCTCGGTTGTTGCAACGCAGCGGCGGCTTGCGTGGTGGAAGGTGCAGTCGAGGTGCAACTAAACAAGCTAAACACGGCCACCATTGCCGCTGCCATCAATCCAGTCTGTTGAAACTTCATTCGTTTTCTCCTTCGGTTAAGTCAAAAAATATCGGCTAATTACAGGCTCAATCAAGCAAATGCTCGGGATGATAATCACGACTTGCAAAAGACAACATCTCAGCCAAGGGCAAGCTCTTGAACGTTGCTCTCGCATTGCACCCAGCAAAACTGAACAAGGCTTTAGCCGTGTTATAAAAATTGCGTTGTGTCTTGCGATGCAGTATCCACGGCACGGTCAGTGCCACATACAGCGCACCGAGCATTAACACCAAACTTAACGTCACTCCGCGCTTAAAGCGTCCGTTCGGCGCAGTCGCCAACCACAAATCAAACACCACGGAACGATGCCCCAATTCTTCTTGCGCATGCATGGCAAACAATTGTTGGGCTTCGGCATGGGAAAACTGCAAGGTATCTGCCTGATCGATATATAACTTGGATAATACCGCCGCGAAATGCTCCAAGGCTGCCGCCAAAGCTAAACGTTTTTGTAGGTTTAAGTGACGTTGGGCTGCGTCCAACAGATATTCCACTATCGCCAAACCCAGTGGAGGTTTGCCTAACTGGCGCAATAAATGTGCGTTAAGTTTTTGGTGGGCTTGCGCATGGTTGGCTTCTTCACGCATGAAGCGCAGGCAACTCTGGTGAAGTCCCGCCGCTTGGGGAAAAGATTGTGCGGCATTTACCGTGCGGATAAAAAAATGTTCAAGTACGGGCGTAACGAAGCTCACCGCTTCCATCAAGCTCGACAACACAATGTCGTTGTTGCACCAATTGATTGGCACGGGCTGGATAAGTCGTTTCATCGCGCGCCCTCGCTCATTTCCAACAACTCGAAAGTTTGCGGCGTGATTTGATATTGTTCGTCACCCGCATAGATGTTGATGTCGGTGATCTGCCCAGTCGCATCGCGCAAACTCACCTGCTTCGCCAATTGGCCCGAACCCTCCGCTTTACGTAAGGTAGCACCCACCACGGCACTACGCTGCAAGACCTGCTGGGCATCGTACCAACGCGTGCGCAGCGACAATTGTGCTTGCGTATCAACGCAGCTCTCCACCGTTTGAATAGGCGCATGAACATCATCATTCACAGAACGCACCTTGAGGCAGGCGTGACCCTTAACTTTGTCTGTCCCGAGCAAAGTTTGCTGAGACCAATCCCACCACGGGCTGAACATATCCCCCAGCACGAGACCTGAGTTAAACAGCGGCTCATCCAGCGCAAAGTTGCCCGAGGGCTGAGCTGCCCGCGCGCGTATCGTCAGCGTTTTTCCAGCAAACTTGCGCTCGGCAACATAACGCTGTACACGCAAGGCGGCGGGTTCAATGCCGCGCAATAACAAGCGTTGCTGTTGCGCGCTTGCCTGCCCCACCACGGCCACTTTGAAGGGCGGCTCATGCGCCCCATTAGGATGTGTTACCAACACGCTCATGCGTGCTGCAAAGCCGTTTGAATATTGGGCGACGCGCATCATTGCCGCCAATTCTTGGGCGGTTGGTGTCGCAGCGTGTGCTTGCTCCCAGCCACACAACAACAGCATAAAAAGGTAAGCACGTGACCTCATCATTCCGCCCGCAATGCCGCAGAAGGCAATAGTTTCGAGGCTTTCAGCGCGGGGTAGAGTCCGCCCAAAATTCCCAGCAAGACCGACAATGCCAGCACCGCTACAAAAAACGGCACAGAGAACACCGCATCAATCTTGCCGCGCATCAATTCCAAATGCTCTAGTCCTACCGCACTCAACACGCCCAACACGATACCCACCGCTCCCCCCACCAACGACAGCAGCATGGCTTCACTAAAAATCAAGCCCATCAGCGTACGTCGCTGCCAACCCAATGCGAGCAAGATGCCAATCTCACGCGTACGTTCGTTAATACTCATCAGCATGGTATTGAACACCACCAATGCGCCCACTAAGCTGGCGATGAGGATGGTGGCATTGCTCATCGCTTTGGAAATACGCACCACCGCATTCTGGCTGACCAATTCGCCCGAAGTGATCGCCGCAAAGCCTGGCAAGGTTTGCTGCACTTGGGCTTTAATGGCTCGCAAATCGGCCTCCGTCGTGGAACTATCGACCTTGATATTAAGCACGTTCACCTTGCCAGGTTTGTCGGTCACTTGTTGGGCTTGACTCAGCGTCATAATCAACGCGGCGTTTTCGACCACCGCATTGCTGGCGTAGATGCCCACCACTTGGAAGGTCGTCCCTTCAATCTCCACCTGATCGCCAATTTTTTTATGCAGCATCTCGGCGGCCAATGAGCCAATCACCACCACGGGTTCTGCGTCATCATGCGGCCAACGTCCTTCCACTAAACGCAAGTGTTCCCACAGATAACTGCCATACGCCCAGCCGAACACAAAAGTCGGTGGCGCGTCAGGGCTTACCGTGAGCATTTCACTGAGCAAACCCACCACCGCTTGCACGTGCGGCAACTGTGCCAAGGTCGGCTGCACTTTTTCCGCCAAGAATGGCGCGGGCATGGTGTTCTCACTGGCGACGCGCGTCACAATCAAATCCGTGCCCCGCGCATCATTGGCCTTTTGCCAACTCGCTTCAAACCCCCACGAAATGCTAGTCAACGCCACCACGGCGGCAATCCCCAAAGCGATCGCCGAGATGGTTAAACTGGTGCGCGCGGGGCGACGGGTTAAATTATCCAAGGCAAAACGGAATAAGTTCATGCGCCAGCTCCCGCGTTCGCGTCAACCTTGCCATCGCGCATATGAATGATGCGGTCGGCCCGCGCCGACACCCGTTCATCGTGTGTCACCATGATTAAGGTTAAGCCTTGTTGCTTGACGATATTAGTTAAGGTATCCAACACTTGTACCGCATTGGCACTATCCAAACTGCCCGTCGGTTCATCTGCCAAAATCACCCGTGGCTGATTGATTAAAGCACGTGCAATAGCAACACGTTGACGCTCGCCCCCAGACAACTGGTTGGGAAAATGCTGCAACCGTTCAGACAAGCCCAAGTCCGTGAGCAATTGCACTGCACGCGCCCGATAAACAGCACGCTCTCCCGCACAACCGATGGTCGGCACGATGACATTGTCCAACGCCGTCAGCGTGGGGATAAGGTGAAATCCCTGAAAAATAAAACCAAAATTAGTGCGGCGAAACAGCGAGAAATCTTTGATGTTGGCGTAGTCTTGTTCAGCGAAGTACAGCTCGCCCGAAGTCGGCACATCCAACGTCCCCAGCACATTGAGCAAGCTCGATTTGCCAGAACCACTGGGGCCGACGATGGCGACGAATTCACCTTGCGCAATGGCAATATCCACCCCATTCAGTGCGCGCGTCCGCCCATCATCAAAATGGAGCGTCAAACCTGACACTCGTAACAGTGGTGCACATAGGACGGTCATAGTCATCAGTATTGCGTGACGCTAGTGAGTTTTTTTGGTTTGCGTTGCGCCTTTGGCAGCAGCTTTACTGGCGGGTTTAGCCGCCGCTTTAGCGGGTTCAACCGCTTTAGGTTTACCCAGCGTCAACTTCACTTTGACGGGGATCTCTTCGGCCACCACACCGCCTTCGTTCCAGATGCCGCCACCAATACCAAACTCACTGCGCTTGATGATGAAGTTGCTGGTAATCACGGTTTTGCCATCGGCTTGATCAGCACTGTTGAACTGAATCACTAGGTCGCGCACCTTGTTACGAATGCTCAACGTGCCTTTCGCCTCAAAACGTCCCGCAGCTAGTACTTTAATGACAGAACTCTTGAAAATTGCTTGGGGCGCATGATCTTTATCCAGCCAATTGGGATCGACGGCAATGGCATCTGCTTCTTCACTACCCGTGGTCAACGAACCCACTTCGATATGCAAATCCGCACTAGATTTTTCCAGTTTTTCAGGGTTGATGTCGATGTTGGCTTGGAAGCGCGTGAATTCCCCAGGAACAGCCACGCCCATTTCTTTGACGCTAAATTCAATCTTACTTTCACCCGTAATTAACGGACGCGGCGCGGCCAACGCAGCGCACGAAACACACAACAGCACCGCTGCCATGAACATTGATTTAACCATGACTCTTTCCTCACTTAAAAAGGGATAACGAAAAAACAACAGAGATGCGCCAGATTGCCGCAAAAACGGCGCGCATTGTATCGGCAACCCACCATTGGGCGATGCCCAAAACCGACAAACGGCCAAGTAGATTTGTAACAGAACCTTTCTATCACACGTTTAGATTTGCATCTTTGTCGGGCATTCGTGTAGTCTGCACTTCGCTGTCGAAGTGATCGGGCTTAAACGATCTCAACCACTCGTTTGTTGACATGAAACGAGTGTGATTTATCAATCCTTTATGGAGGCAACTCATGCAATACCAAAACCAAGTAGCAACACCCATCGGCGCACTCGCCACCGAACAAAATAAAGTCCTGCGCAATACCTACATGATGCTGGGGTTAACCATGATCCCTACGGTCATCGGCGCATTCATTGGCATGTCCATCAATTTCTCCTTCATGGCCGAGCATCCTTTCATGGGTGCAATCGCCATGTTCGCCGTGATGATGGGGCTGCTGTTCGCCGTCACCAAGTTACGCAACAGCGTGTGGGGCATCGCCGCCCTGCTCGGTTTCACCTTGGTCGCAGGCGTTTTCCTCGGCCCTATCCTGCAAGTTGCCTTGCATCTGAAAAACGGCGCGCAATTGGTCGGCATGGCTGCGGGCGGCACAGGCATCATCTTCCTGAGCTTGGCGAGCTACGCCACCGTAAGCAAAAAAGATTTCAGCTTCATGGGCAAGTTT
>JAVHPV010000257.1:0-1790 GCA_036170775.1 Gallionella sp.
GCGGTATGGCTATGACCGTGACACACCAAGTCATAATCACCCGTACAGGCAAATGCGTGTCCATGATGCGGCATGTGCGTGACAAATATTTTGCGACCACCAAGTTCCAACACCGCATCCGCACCATAGTACATAAATAAACGGTTGGTTTTCTCCATCATGCGATAGAGTGCCACAACATCACCAATGTTGTTACCGTGAACTGCGTGTATAGGTAAGTTATATTTGAGTGAGGCACGCAAGGTGTTCACCCCAATCAGATCACCGCAGTGGATAACTGCCTGGGCACCCGCAACTTGCGCCTCAAGAATGGCTGCTTCAAGCGGGGGTGAACGATCATGACTATCAGAAACAATGCAAATTTTCATGCTGAGCTATTATCATAAGATTGTGCGCATTAGGCTAAATTAGGGTCACTTTTGTCTATAACCTTACGGGGTATTCAATCATAACCCTAATGGGTAAATGGCAAGACAACCAAAAAATTAGATTAAACTAATATACTCTCTCATTGCTTAACAGAGCGACGGAAAGGCGACAGAAATAAAAATGATGCCTGTCATATTCAATAGCAAACCCAAGTTCTCATGGGTGAGCGAACCCGAATTCACCCCACCCGACAAAGACTGTGGAGCATCTGCATGTCTGTCTCAAGAATTCAAAGAAACCCAACCCAGCGAATTAAAAGCCCTGTTAGGGAGCTTCCTTGAAATCATTATCAGCACAGTCAATGCCACTGCGGGGGTAGTACGGCTACTCACTCCAGATGGGAAATCTCTTGCCATGATTAGCTCAGCGGCCATTTCTAGAGAACTACAAGCCGAAGCGGAAAATTTTGTAGGGTTAGATTGCGAGGTGATGGGTAAAGCAGCATTAGACCATGTGGTTTACGCCTCTGATTTGAGCGTATGCAGCTCAAAATCCAATTGTCCCCACACAAACTGTCAATTTCAGTCACGCGTCGTCGCACCGCTGGAATCTTCTAAAAATCCGGGGACGGCGATTGGGATTCTGACTATTTTTTTCGATATACCGCACGAAAGTGCCAGTTGTATGATGAATACGGTAGTGTCATTTGCTGACGTGATGTGTGCCACAATCGAACATGCTCGCAGCAATCGTGAAATTAACCGTCTTGAACGCTTAGCTGCACGTCAAGGAATCGCCAATGAAATTCATGACTCATTAGCTCAAACACTGACTTTTGCACGAATGCGCACCAGCTTACTGAATGACACCTTTCATGCGAGCAATGAGTTACTACATAAGAAATATGTACACGAGATAGATAGTGCCTTGGAACTCGGGCAAAGAAATGTGCGCGAACTCATCGCAGATTTTCGTTGTGAACTGCATCACGAAGGCATCTCGATTGCCTTACAGGAATTGGCACAAACTTTTATTGAACACAATGACATAGATCTTGAATATCACAACAAGCTGGTTGATCTCGAATTACCGCTCGAATACGAGATTCAGGCTTATTACATTGTGCAAGAAGCACTGAACAACATCGCCCGACACTCAGGTTCAACTCATGCACGTTTATTTGTTGATGCGCGCTACGGATATTACATTTTCACCATTGAAGACAATGGGAGCGGAGCATCCTCCTTTATGCAAGTAGAGGGACACTACGGAATGAAAATTATGCGCGAACGTGCGCAACGTATTGGGGGTGAAATACGCGTCAAAAGCACATCAGGACTGGGAACACAGGTACAACTATTTTTCGCCGAACCGCCTTTAAACTGGAGAGCCATCAATGAATGAGAAGTTAAAAGTAGTCT
>JAVHPV010000258.1:0-1787 GCA_036170775.1 Gallionella sp.
CTCACCAGCCTAGCGATAGGTTTGCTGATTGGGCTAGAGCGTGAACGCAATCCATCTGCCAAAGCAGGATTGCGCACCTTTGGTTTGGTAGCGATATTCGGCACTTTGGCAGGGTTACTCAGTACGCAACTGGGCTCACCTTGGCTGTTGATTGCAGGCCTCGTTGCTGTGGCGGGAATGATTATCGCTGCGTACCACAACAATCCCGCTGAGGCA
Organism: Gallionella sp.; assembly: GCA_036170775.1. Lineage (GTDB taxonomy): Bacteria > Pseudomonadota > Gammaproteobacteria > Burkholderiales > Gallionellaceae > Gallionella. The sequence continues at coordinate 217 of JAVHPV010000258.1, forward strand.
CAGCAAGACCCTGGTACGACCACCGTCATTGCCTTACTGTTGTGCTATGGCTTGGGTGCAATGATCTGGTATGGGCTATCCAAATTAGCCGTGATGCTAGCGATTGTCACCACTGCACTACTCTATTTCAAACCCGAATTGCGTGGGCTGTCGCAAAAACTGACGCGCCGTGATTTGGTCGCGGTACTGCAATTCTCAGTGCTGACTTTTATCATCTTGCCGATACTACCTAATCAAGATTTCGGGCCGTATCAGGCGGTTAATCCTTATCAGGCTTGGTGGATGGTGGTGCTGATCTCAGGTATCAGCTTGGCAGGGTATGCCGCCTTACACATCATTGGCACGCGCTATGGCGCACCTGTATTGGGCTTTTTGGGCGGCATGGTTTCCAGCACGGCCACCACCCTAATTTATGCCAAACACAGCAAAAGCAATCCTGTCATGATTCCACTGGGATCGGCAATCATCGTCATCGCCAGCATCGTGGTGTTGCTGCGCCTCAGCGTGCTCAGTTCGGTGGTGTCTGCCTCGTTGTTGCCTAGCCTACTCCCCATGCTGGGCGGCGGTGTTATTTTAGGTTTGAGCGTCGCCCTGTATAACTGGCGCAAACTCAACACCGCCAGCGAACTTTATCTTCCCGAAACCAACAATCCCGCCGAGATTCATACCGCGCTGGGCTTCGGCTTACTCTATGTGGTGGTGTTACTCGGATCGGCGTGGATGGCAGACATCGCGGGCAGCCAAGGTTTGTATATGGTGGCCTTAGTATCAGGCCTAACCGATGTCGATGCCATCACCTTATCCAGCTTACGTCTGTTTAATTTGGGGCAACTCAGTCAGACCCAGACCGTCACCGCGATTGCAATCGCCTTCTTAGCCAACCTCGCCTTCAAATTTGGCATGGTGGCTTTTATCGGTGGAGCAGCACTCGCAAAACAAGTATCAATCGGCTTTGCAGCTATCGCATGCGGAGTGTTATTGGGGTTGATTGCGCTATAATCGCGCCCTTTCGCAACGCAGCTCGCAGCGACCTTCCGCCGCACTCGTCGCCACCCACAGCACAAAATTTATAGAGCACACCACATGGAAGCCGAACAACTTAATGCCCTCGCTAATCAACTTGGCGACTTGTCCACACGTAGCGCAGAGCTACGCAGGTTTTTGCAGTTCGATGAAAAACAAGAACGCCTCGTTGAGGTTTGCGCACTCTCGGAAAATCCCGACATCTGGAACGATGCCAAACGCGCCCAAGAGCTAGGCCGTGAACGCAAACTGCTCGAAGCGGTGGTGCTGGGGCTAGATAAAATCAAACAAGACCTGAGCGACACCAGCGAACTCTTTGACATGGCGAAAGAAGAGCAAGACGAAGATAGCCTGCTCGCCACCGCCGCCGACATAGCGGACATCGAAAAACGCGTTGCCGCGATGGAATTCCGCCGCATGTTCTCGCACCCGATGGATGCCAATAACTGCTTCATCGACATCCAGTCGGGCAGCGGCGGTACGGAAGCGCAGGATTGGGCATCCATGCTGTTGCGCATGTATCTGCGTTACTGCGAACGTAAAGGCTT
>JAVHPV010000259.1:0-1780 GCA_036170775.1 Gallionella sp.
TCAACTTGCTATCCACATCATTCAACATCTCGCCCGCTTCGAGCAAAAAGTCACTTAGTAAGTCTTCCATGCCTGCAAAGTCGCTCATTTTTTTCTCCCATATTCCATCTTTGTGTCGGTCGGGTTCTCCCCGTAAGGGTTTTTTGTAGAAGCCCGATTTGTCGGGCGATTACTTGTGTCATTGCCCGATAAATCGAATTCCTACAGACCCAATGAACCCGTTGTTGGGTTAATTCGTTCCGCCCTAAAACCCCAGACTTGCCAATAAATCGTCTACCTGATCTTGGCTGGTCACCACATCGGTGCGCCCTGTGGGATTGATGACTGGGCCGTTCAACAAACCCGTATCAAATTCCTTGCGCACCGACTCAGGCGCGTTATCCAGCAGCAGTGCCAACAATTGCTGCTCCAACTCCTGCGTCACGGCGATGATCTTTTTAATCACCTGCCCAGTCAGGTCTTGGAAGTCTTGCGCCATCATGATTTCCATCAGATAAGCATTGGTCACCTTGGTCTGTTTAGGCACGTCGTATAAAAACGCGTGGGTCTGCGTCACCAAGGCTTTGAATTTATCCACATCGAGTTTTTTCTCGAACAACAACTCCCATTGTTTGGATAAGCGGTGCGCTTCCACCTCCATTTTTTCCACCACAGGCTGTGCCGCCTCGGTTGCATTCAGCACGCGTTCGGCGGCTTGCTGGGTGAGCGTGGCGACATAGTTCAAGCGGTCACGCGCATCGGGGATAGATGAAGTGGCTTTCTGGATTTCCTTATCTAGCCCCAGCTCGCGCAGGGTGTCGTGCAAACCACGCGCCATCTGCCCAATCTGGGCAATCATCGGGTTCGGCAGCTCGGTTGCATTAGGCGCAGAGTCGCTGCCCGTAATTGCCACCACCTTCGCGCTCGGCTTAGGCGTTTCTTCGGCGATATTCGCCGCCACGATGCTGTCAAACAGGGCTTCGAGATCGTCAGAATCTTGTGTTGCGGTATTGGTTGCCATGATGTGCCTCACTTATTTAATTGCGGAAATGCCGCAAAAATTTTCTTCAGCTTCTCGTCCAGCGTGGCCGCCGTAAACGGTTTCACCACATAACCCGAAGCCCCTGCTTGCGCTGCCTCGATGATGTTTTCTCGTTTCGCTTCTGCCGTCACCATCAACACCGGCAAATGTTTTAAGCTGGCATCGGCGCGAATCGCCCGCAGCAGCTCGATACCCGTCATGTTCGGCATATTCCAGTCGGACACCACAAAGTCGAACGAATCGCCACGCAGCATTTTCAACGCCACCACGCCATCCTCAGCTTCCATTACATTGGTAAAGCCGAGTTCCTTGAGCAGATTACGCACGATGCGTCGCATCGTGGAAAAGTCATCCACCACCAAAAATTTAGTATTTTCTATACCCATTTCATTCTCCTTAAACTCAAATAATCCATTAGCAGTACGTCTGCTTGTAGGAGCTCGATTTATCGAGCGATGCCGTCAATAATCGCTCGATAAATCGAGCTCCTACAGGCTAATGAGCAATTCGGGTTAACTCTTGGTAAGCGACACCACCTACCCCACCAATCCCCTAGTCAGGGGAGCGGGTAGGTTGGGTTAGCGCAGCGTAACCCAACAAACTACAACTCTTGGCAAGTGCCTCATCGCTTGATAAATCAAGCTCCTACAGCTCCCCTTCTTGCCTCAAAGCTCATACATCCACCGGGTAGGTTGGGTTAGCGTAGCGTAACCCAACAAACTGCCTATTCGGCCTCATGTCAGCAAGGGGCGCAGCACT
>JAVHPV010000260.1:0-1777 GCA_036170775.1 Gallionella sp.
AATTTTGTGCTTGACCTGTCAAACAGGCTGTTAGTCTCACCTTAAGGTGGAATTACACTTCCGCCTATAAACGTGTGTATTGCTACAAAGCTATTAGTTGCATAGTACCTAAGGGTTATTAACCATAACTACTGTGGGGGGTAGACGGTAGATGGTATCGGGTTTCTAATTCGTCGAGCTGGCAGGTGAGGTTGAAGAGGGCAGTGGATACATGATTTGAGTGCGTCAATTGCTTTATTAAAATTAAGATATCAGGGAGATGCAAATTGAACATGAGTAAGAGGGGTTTCCGTTTTTTTTCTTTTTTACTGTTCGTGCTGCTCGGTCTGATACCAATGGGTTCTGCCTTATCAGCTAATTTGGATAAAACAGTCCAAGTATGTGCATATTGTCATGGCAAAGCGGGTGCGAGCGTTGAGCATGATATTCCCATCATTGGTGGTTATTCGGTCGAGTTTCTTGACAATAACCTTAAGACCTACCGTGACCGCGAGCGAGATTGCCCAGATTCAAAGTATCGGAGCGGACCTAACAAAGGCAAGGTTACCAACATGTGTCAGCTCGCGCATGACATGAGCGATAGCGATATTCGCCAGATTGCCGTTTATTTTTCCCAGAAAAAGTTTGTACGCGCTAAACAACAAGTAAATGCCGCGCTAGTTGCCAAGGGTAAGGATGTCCACGAATACTATTGCGAGAAGTGTCATTCCGAAGGTGCTTCTGAAGCCAAAGATGATGCGGGCATGATGGCGGGGCAATGGATGCCATACTTACGTAAAGCGTTTGAGGAGTTTGCTACGGGCAAACGTCCGATCCCGAAAAAAATGAAGCTTAAGTTCGACCAGATTACGCCAGAGGATATGGAAGCCTTAGTACATTATTACGGCAGTTTGCAGTGATATTCTCAGCGGGGAGAATCGGTGAACAATACATCAGGTAAGAAAGGTTTTCTGACGCGCTTAGTGTGTTCGAGGTGTGTCAAATACGGATGCGCGAGCGGCATCGTTGTCCTTGTGTTCTTGCTGTTTGTGGGGGGATTTTCTACAGCCCTGGAGGCGACCAACAGTACAGAATTTTGCACTTCCTGTCACAGTATGAATACCAACTTCGAGGAATACAAAGAATCGGTACATTATGCGAATAAATCTGGGGTGCGTGCAGAATGTTCGGATTGCCATGTGCCTAAAAAAAACTGGTTTGCCAAAATACATCGCAAGGTTATAGCGGCCAAGGATGTGTGGGGCGAAATAACAGGAGTCATAGATACTCCTGAAAAATTCGAGGCGCATCGGATGGAAATGGCTAAACGCGAATGGGCACGCATGAAGGAATCTGATTCCATCGGGTGTCGCAATTGCCACAGTTTTACTGCTATGAATATAGGCGATCAGGCCAGAATGGCACAGAACAAGCACACAACGGCGGCGGGCGAAGGAAAAACTTGCATTGATTGCCATAAGGGTATCGCACACAAGATGCCTAAATTGCATTAAAAAATTCGTATTCTCCGTATGGACAGTGGGTAAAGCTGGGGGAATGAATGGTAGCAACAGGTCGCGAATAGACATCGCGCAGAATCGAACCGAACAAATCAGATTGCAGCTGTCTGCCATGCTCGGAATTGTTAATTCTAATGATTACAGGGAGATTCTCGTGAAAAAAATAAAAGTCTGGTTCGCGGGGGCACTGATGTGCGCCTTCGCGGTGGGCACCGCGTCTGCTGTACCGTCGGTGAACAAGCCGAAAAACGATTACAACATCACCATCAACTACGAAC
>JAVHPV010000261.1:0-1769 GCA_036170775.1 Gallionella sp.
GCGACCGTGCCTTTTATCTCGCGCTATCGCAAAGAGGCGACGGGGGGATTGGACGATATTCAGTTGCGACTTTTGGAAGAACGGCTGCGCTATTTGCGCGAGTTGGAAGAGCGGCGCGCTGCCATCATCTCCAGCATCACCGAGCAGAACAAAATGACCCCTACTTTGTTGGATGCCATTGTCCACGCAGCGGACAAAACGCTGCTGGAAGATTTGTATTTGCCTTACAAGCTGAAGCGTCGCACCAAGGCACAGATTGCCTTGGAAGCGGGTCTCGCGCCCTTGGCAGAATCGCTGATAAGTAATCCGATGTTATCGCCAGAAGTGGAAGCGGCGAAGTTTTTGCGCCCCGCTTTCACCACCGAACACGGCGACAACGCGGGTGTGGCAGACATCAAAACGGCATTGGATGGCGCGCGACAAATTTTGCTGGAACGCTTTGCTGAGGATGCGACGCTGTTGCAAAAGCTGCGCGAATATCTTCTGGAACATGGCGTGGTGGAATCCAAAGTCATCGAAGGCAAGAACGAAGCGGCGGAAAAATATGCCGATTATTTCGACTACTCGGAAAAACTAGCCAGTATTCCTTCGCATCGCGCGCTGGCACTGTTTCGCGGTCGCCGCGAGGAGATGCTGTCGGTGGTATTGCGCCTCGACTCTGAGGCCGAGAAGCCCACTTGGGGTGCGCCGCACAACCCATGTGAGCTGCGTATCGCCAACCATTTCGGCATCCAAAATCTCGCTCGCCCTGCCGATGCTTGGCTCGCCGACACAGTGCGTTGGACTTGGCGTGTGAAGAGTTTCTTGCATCTGGAATCTGAGTTAATGGGTGCGTTGCGCGCGCGCGCCGAGACCGAAGCGATTAACGTATTCGCGCGGAATCTGAAAGACTTGCTGCTCGCCGCGCCCGCTGGCCCGCGCGCCACCATGGGACTCGATCCTGGCATCCGCACGGGGGTAAAAGTGGCGGTAGTGGATGAGACAGGCAAGGTGGTGGATACCGCCGTGATTTATCCGCACCAGCCGCGCAACGACTGGGACGGCTCGCTGCATACCTTAGCCAAGCTCGCAGAGAAACATCGCGTCAGCATTATTTCTATCGGCAATGGCACGGCCTCACGTGAGACTGACAAGCTGGCGCACGACCTCATCAAGCTGCACCCCGAACTCAAGCTCGCCAGCGTGGTGGTCTCCGAAGCGGGCGCGTCGGTATATTCAGCTTCGGAATTTGCCTCGCGTGAATTACCTGATATGGATGTTAGCTTGCGCGGTGCGGTGTCCATCGCACGCCGCTTGCAAGACCCGCTGGCGGAATTGGTCAAGATCGATCCCAAATCCATCGGCGTGGGGCAATATCAACACGATGTAAGCCAGACACAGTTAGCGCGTTCGCTGGATGCGGTAGTGGAAGATTGCGTGAATGCCGTGGGCGTGGATGTAAACACCGCATCCGCACCTTTATTGGCACGCGTTTCAGGGTTGAGCAGCAGCGTGGCGGCGGGCATCGTCAGCTATCGTGACAATCGTGGCAAATTCGCCAGCCGCGAACAGTTGCGCAATGTGCCGCGCTTGGGCGACAAAACCTTTGAACAAGCGGCAGGTTTCTTGCGCATCATGGGCGGCGATAATCCGCTCGACAGCTCGACCGTGCATCCTGAATCCTATCCTTTGGTACAACGCATTTTGGCGGACATCAAGCAGGATATGAAGACCGTCATCGGCAATAGCAGCTTGCTCAAATCGCTCAATCCCGCCAAATATAGCGATGA
>JAVHPV010000262.1:0-1768 GCA_036170775.1 Gallionella sp.
AAGCCAAAAAACACTATCGCCCGGCCCTAATGCCTGCCTGTTTCTACGCTTGTTTTGGGCATTTTGGTTGATATGTACAATCACGTACCGCCTTGTGCACAAGGTGATTTAGTCGGGTACAAGCAGGGGCTAAATGATAGAATCGCCGCCCCAGGAATGGCGCATCCCGCGCCGTTCCACTGCTTACATTGAGGGTTGTACATGACAGATGTTGCGCCTATAGAAGAAATCATCGCGGAGCTGCGTGCAGGCCGTATGGTGGTGCTGGTGGATGAAGAAGACCGGGAAAATGAGGGAGATTTGGTCTGTGCAGCCGAGTTTGTGAGCGCAGAAAAAATCAACTTCATGGCCAAGTATGGACGAGGCTTAATTTGCCTCACTTTGACTGAGGCACACTGTCGCCAAATTGAGTTGCCTTTGATGGTGCGTGAGAATGGTCTGGCGTTGGCGACCAATTTCACGCTGTCTATCGAAGCTGCGACGGGCGTAACAACGGGAATCTCCGCCGCAGATCGGGCGCGCACCATACAGGTGGCGGCGCATCAGAATGCCAAACCGAGCGATATTGTGCAGCCGGGGCATATCTTTCCACTGCGCGCCCAAAATGGCGGCGTGTTGGTGCGGGCGGGGCACACCGAAGCGGGGTGTGACTTGGCGCAAATGGCGGGTTTGCACCCCGCAGCCGTAATTTGCGAAATACTCAAAGATGATGGCGAGATGGCGCGGCTGCCTGATTTGATTGAATTCGCCCAGTTACACGGTTTGAAGATAGGCACGATTGCGGACTTGATCGAACATCGTAGTCAGCATGAAAAACTGGTTGATCGTGTCGCAACGCGTCAGATACAAACGGCTTATGGTGCATTCGATTTATTCACTTATGTGGACAAAACCACCCAGCGTACCCATTTAGCTTTGGTCAAGGGCAAGATTGATGCGTTACAAGAAACGTTGGTACGCGTGCATGAACCGCTCTCGGCACTCGATTTCCTTGAGCAAAAAACCACAGGGTCATCTACCAGTGTGCATCAGGCGATGCAGAAAATAGCGCGTGCCCAAGCGGGGGTATTGGTGTTACTGCATCGTGGCGAAACCTCGCAAGATTTGCTGGCCCGTGCCAGCCTGACGGTTGAGAGCAAACAACATGCACAATGGGATCCGCGTAGTTATGGGATTGGTGCACAGATATTGCGTGACCTCAACGTGGGCAAAATGCGTTTGTTAGCCACGCCGCACAAAATGCCCAGCATGGCGGGGTTTGGTTTAGAAGTGGTTGGCTATGCCAGCCACGATGAATAAAGGAGTTTGACGGTGAAAGAAATAGAAAAAAATCTGAATGGCAAAGGTTTACGCATCGGTATTGTGCAAAGCCGTTTCAACCCAGTGGTGTGCGAAGGTCTGCTGGCAGCATGTCATGCCCAGTTGCTGACACAGGGCGTGCGCGAGGACGATATTACGCTAGCCACTGTGCCCGGTGCGCTGGAAATTCCGTTGGTGTTATTGCAAATGGCGGAGAGCGAAAAGTTTGATGCGCTGATTGCTTTAGGCGCGGTAATTCGTGGCGACACTTACCATTTTGAAGTGGTGTCCAACGAGTCTTCACGCTGCGTGAATGAAGTGCAATTGGCGTGTGGCGTACCTATCGCCAATGCGATCCTGACGACCGACACCGATGAACAAGCAGAAGTGCGCATGAGCGTAAAAGGTGGCGAAGCCGCTTTGGTCGCCATTGAAATGGCGAACTTGTTGCAGGCATTGGCATGAATAC